>JAUWZT010000176.1 GCA_030615145.1 Promethearchaeota archaeon
CTTCGATTTCGTCTTCGAGTTGTTTTAATCCAGGATCATCCTTCCCTTCAAATTTGAATGTTCCAACAATTTTACTTTCTGTTTTTTCTCCTGATTTGCTTATTTTTTCGAATGTAATCAAAACTGGTTTATTTTGGTTTAAAGCCATATTAATAAAATTTATGAAACCAGAATGTTTACTTGGAGCTATATTGAATTTAATGGATACTTCTTTGTCCTTTTTAGTCGTAGTTTTTAAAATTAATTTTAATTTCAATTATTGTCACGTAATTTTTTTTATTGTATAATTGAATAATTGTTTTAAATTCTTTAAAATTAATAGATTAAAAAAATTATAAATATTAAAATTAAGTATTACATATAAATAAAAAGAATTTCAAGAGGTCATAACGCCTACTAATCTTTTTCCTTACAAATATCTAAAGGCGTAGTGATATCAAGCAGACGAGATTTTAGTAACATTAGACGATCTAAAAGAATTATACTATATTAGAAGTGTTGCAAGTTTATATGAAAAGAACGATTAATTTTAACGAAAAAATAAAGTGGGTTTAAGAGTTATGGGTTCAAAATTTCGGCTTCGTAGAATATTTCGACCCTTTATTAAAGTATTAGCGAAGGGATTAGGCAAAATTGGAGTGAATCCTAATTTAGCAACGATCATAATGCTTTGTTTTTCTATTTTGAGTTTTTTTGCTCTTGTTTTTTTTTTTAATTTATTTTTTTTTTCAATATTCGTATTTTTAGTGGGTATTTTTGATGGCGTTGATGGGGCAATCGCTAGGATAAAGAATAGAGTAACAACTTTTGGAGGCTTTTTTGACTCAGTTATGGATAGAACGAGCGAATTTGTTATTTTTTTTGCTCTTTTGTTTTATTGCTGGAATTCTATATTATGGGGTTTTTTTGATATGAAAATAATAATTATTATTTCTTTTTTAAGTTCGATAATGATAAGTTATTTGAGAGCTAGGGCTGAGACCTTTTACAAAGGAGATTTTGATATTGGGCTAATGGCTAGATCAGAACGGCTATTTTATTTGTTTATTACTATGTTAATCGCGAATTTTTATGGATTCGTTAACGAGTTTTTATTTCTTTTTATGATCTTAGTAATAGCTACGGCTTACTTTAGATATTTAAAAATTAAGAAACTTATAAGAAATTTCGAAAAAGGATATTAAAATTTAAACTTATTCTACAATTTAAATAGATTCTATTGTATTTTTATCTATTTTTAATTAATTCAATTATTAACTTATCTCCATCTTTCAAATTAAAATAATCTCTTAAATAAGGCTTCGCTAAGATCTCTATTATGTTTTTTTCGTGATGAGTTCTTTTAATATCTAATATAGCCGCTTTTCGGCGATTATTTTTATCATGCATTCGGGAGATGTACACATCATAACATTTAACAGCCCCGTATTCTCTACTTTGATCTTTAAAACCCTCAATTATAACTGGTGATATATTTTGTAGTTTTTCACGTAAAATTGTGTTTGTAGCATCAGTTAATAATAAATTTAACGTACCTATATAAGGTTCGAAGCCTAATTTTTTTTTAAATTGATCGTAGTAGCCTTTAATGGCAACATAATATCCACCTTCGTGCATACCCTCTACTACTTCGCCAACGATCAAAATTGATTCAAGGAGAGATTTCAAATTTTTATAAACTGTAAGCATAACATTAGTTCCTTCTTTAGTTATTGATATCGTTTGTGATTTAACATCAATTGTTCTTTTGATCCAATTTAATTCAATTAACGCGTTAATTCTCCGACTCCCTGATTGTTGACTTAATCCTAATATTTCACCAAATTTAATAGTGCTTATAGTAATATTACGCTTACTCTTTATTAATCGACAAAGTTGATAAAGAGCAAACCAATTAGCATAATTTTCCTGTGAGATCTCTCCTCTATCAGCCATTAGTTCACCAACAAGTTTATTTTTTATTTTGTTCTATTATTTTCTTTTTAATTAGACTAGAGGAATGTAGTTTATATTTATCATAATATTTTTCTAATCTTCTTACTTCTATATGACCCATTCCTTTCAATCTAAGAGCAGTTTGAAGTTTTTCAGCACTAAATCTTTGATTACTACCTAACAAGATGATATCAGGGGCAATTTCTTCAACGGTTTTGAGAGTATCATTATCATGCCTTCCTAATTTTACCTCCTTAACTTTTTTTATACTTCTCATTAATTCTAATCTTTGTTGTTCAGGAACAATTGGAGCTACTCCAGAGTATATTTCTCGATTTTTATCAGTTGCAACTACAATATAAACATCTCCTAATTTAGCTGCTTCATTTATTAAAAAAATATGTCCTGGATGTAAAATATCGAATGTTCCGGCAATAAGTACTTTTTTAGCCATTTTTTTTCATCTCGTTTTAATGTATTCAATTAACTTTTTAAAAATTATAGAGATTTAAGACTTTTTTCCATACATCTTTTTAAATCATTCATTTGAAGGGAGATTGAAACGTCTCCTCTAGTTTTCTCTATTATACTTCTCGCTACATCTGTTTTGTGCCTTAAATCTTGAGTTAATCCAGAGGGGTAATCAATCGAAAATAATTGCGTGTAGATATCATCCATACTTTCTAAAATATAGTTTAGATCGTCTATAATAGAATTTCTAATATTATCTAACGCGTATCTTCGCAATTCTCCGATAACATCAGCAAGCCCTAAAGCATAATTTAAAGGGGTAATGTTTAATTCGCTAGGCAATGGAAGAGCCTCTTTTGAAATAATCGAATAAAACGCAACGGCTTCTGCGTATTCTTGTTCTGCAGTTTTTAAATACTTGACTAAAACGCCTGGATTATTTTTTACCAATAATAATAGTTCTTTATGGTTTTGTTTTACATTTGAAACTTTTTCGCGATATTGATTAAATTCTTTTCGATGTATATGTTTTATTGCAATACTACATTCCCGAATTATCCTTCTGGACATTTTGAGTATTTCTTCTCTATCTTGATCTAATTTATCCAATTCTGATTCTAATTCCGAAAAAATCTTATTAAGCTTCATTCTTATAAATAAATATTTTAGTAATAATTAATTTCAATTTTAAATTGTTAATTATCAAAAGGAAGAAAAATATTTAGGATTTTTGATATAATCATGAAAATTTTATTAATTCACTCTGATGGGGTAGAAGTTACAAAAAATAAAGTAGCCACAAGCAATCCACAAGATTTTCCCGAAGATGCAATTAAAATGGAGGGCTTAATTTTAGTAGCTTATGTATCTGTAGAAGATCAAGACACTTACGATACAGATTTGATTTCCAAACAAGGTGCTCAAGTAATAGAAGACGCAATAATTCAAATAACTAATTTTCCCGAAAATATTAGACGTAAAAACGAAGAGATAAGAGAATATAATAAAAAGATTGAAAGTGGTCAAATTAAAGGAAAACCAAGAAAAATTCTTGAGTTAATAAAGGAAAGAGACACTTATAGGGTTGATCAAGTATTAGTTTACCCTTGGGCACATTTAAGCAAATTTCTTAGTAATGAATCAAACGCTATGGATGTTTGTCCTAAAATAGCAGAATTCTTAAAAGATAAAGGCATAAAAGCGAAATTTTCTCCATTTGGTTGGTACAAATCTTTTAAAATAAACTGTATTGGTCACGAAGTAGCGGAGATGTACCGAGATGTAAAGCTATACATTCAACCCGGAGAACACATAGAAAATGCTGTGTTTAAAGTAATTACTCCCCAAGGAACTGAATTAAATTTAGAATTTGATGAAGATAAAAATATATTACCATTAAAAGAGATTAAAGACGAGGATTTCCAGCTTTTCTTAGAATCTGAATTAGGAACGAAAAGAATAGATGAAGGTATCGAACCAGCTCATATCAAAGTAATGAAAGAATTTGAGCTTGTAGATTTTGATCCAAATACAGATGCGGGGAATCTCCGTTGGTATAGTAAAGGAGTGATCATGAAAAATTTGATCAAAAGCTTTGTAGAAGATAGGATAATTGATTATGGCGCTATTCTTATTGACACCCCTCTTATGTATACGACTAAAAACAAAAAATTAACTGCACAAACTGCACGTTTTCCAGCGAGGAGTTATTGGGTTGAATCGGGAAATGATAGGTATATATTAAGATATGCTTCTGATTTCTTACTTTTTGATTTAATAAGCTCTATGAATTTAAAACCTCATTATTTCCCATTAAGAGTATATGAATGGGAACAGTATTCCTTTAGACGGGAAATGAAAGGAGAACTTACAGGCTTGAGAAGGTTAAGAAGTTTTATAATGCCTGATATGCACACATTATGCAAAGATGTAAAGTCCTCCGTAGAAGAATTTAAAAGTCAATACTTCTTAATAAAAAATCTTTTAGACGACCTGGGAATAAAATCTTACATAATTTTCAGAGCAACTCAAGATTTTTATAGAGAAAACAAGGAATGGATTAAAGAATTAATAAAGAAAGAAGGACAACCAGCTTTATTAGAATTATGGGAAGAACGGTACTTTTACTTTGTTTTAAAGTTCGAAAGACCAGTTCTCTCAGCTCAAAATAGAAGCGCTACGCTCTCAACTAACCAAATTGATGTAGAAAGCTCGCTTGAATATATGGTCGATAACGAAGGAAAAAAGAGACAAAAATATGACATTCATTTTACAGATATTGATGGTGTAAAAAAGTATCCGGTAATTCTTCACAATTCTCCAACGGGAGGGCTAGAAAGAATTTTATGGGGGTTGATTGAAACAGCTGTTAGGGATAAGGACAAAATTGTTCCCGGATTTAAGACGTGGATATCCCCTATACAAGTAAGAATTATCACAGTTAGTGAAGATCAAAAAGAATACGCTGAAAAAGTTTTGGAGATTCTCAGCAGAGAATTTTACAGAGTAGATTTTGATGATAGAGACGAGAAATTAGGAAAAAAAATTCGACAATCAGAAATAGAATGGATACCATATACAATAATATTAGGTAAAAAAGAGCAAGAAGCTCAAACCATTTCGGTACGAAAAAGATTAATTGGTCAACCGATTGGTCCAAAAAAAGGCACTTCAAAAAATATAAACAATATAAAATTAAGCGAACTACTGGAAATGCTCAACCTCGACACGAAAGGGTTCCCTAAACACAAATTACCAAAGCCTTTTAGACGATTTTCAACCAAAGTGTATTTTAGAAAATAAAACGCGAATTACGCATATATGGTGATGTATGATTACAAAAAATAAACAAAAAATAAAGTGTATTATTATCGATTTAGGAGATGTAATTATTGATTTAGATTTTAGCCGGTTCTTTAATGAAGTAATAACTCCATCTCCTTTGAATAAACCTAAAACTCCGATAATGTTAGAATTTTTTCGTCAATCAGATACTTATCACCAAGGTAGAATAACAGATAAAGAGTTCTACCAACAAGCTTGCGAATTACTTGAAGTAAGTGCTCTTGATCAAACTGAGTTTTATAACGCTTTTAATAGTATTATTGCAGGCCTCAATCTAGATATGGTTGAGTTACTTAGAAAAATCAAAACTTTAAATAATCTAAAGATAATATGTATGTCAAATATTAATTCTAGTCATTGGGCTTATTTGAAGAAACAAAAATGGAATATTTGGGAGCTTTTTGACGAATTTATTCTCTCGCATGAAATACACATGACAAAACCGGACCCGAAAGTTTTCGAGTATGCTTTAAAAATAGCAGGGTGTAAACCAGAAGAAATTTTATTTATTGACGATGGTTTTAATAACGTTCGATCAGCTCGGGTATTGGGAATAATTTCAATAAGATTTATTGGATTGGATAATTTGGTTGAAGAGATACAAAAATTTGACATAAAGATAAGCTAGAAGGGTTGAATGATTAAATAGGTTATTGAATTTTATCTTTCGATGCCCGAGATCAAAGCTCGAGCTAATTTCTCAAAAGCTATTTCAACATTATCTCCCGTTTTAGCAGAAGTTTCTAAATACTCGCAATTTAATCGCTTTGCCAAGTCTTCTGCCTCACCCCTCTCAATTTGGCGTTCTAAATCGCTCTTATTTCCGACTATAAGAATAGGTATTGACTTTTTAACTGTTTTCTTTATACTACTAATCCATCCAGGGAGTTTTAAAAGGGATTGAGGCGAAGTTAAATCGAATACTCCAAATGCCGCATTACTCCCTTTAAAATAGATCGTACGCAGTTTTGCAAACTGATCTTGACCGCCTATGTCCCATAGCAAGAGTCTAACATTTTTTTGGTCAATTTCAACATCCTTTATTAAAAAATTTGAACCAATTGTCTGTTTTAAATCGGAGGAAAAGTAATCTTTTATATATCTGATGAGTAAGGAGGTTTTACCTGCATTCCCAGGTCCAAACAAACAAACTTTAAACTTAAACGACGATTTATCCGACGATGTATCCATTAATTTCACCAAGGGGTTGCGATTATTTCTCTTAGATTAAGGATGTTCAAAAATTCATCCTTATTAAGGAGAACATTTGCTATTTTTATTTTATTAATTTTACTATATTAAAAATTATCTTAAAGGTATTTATATTTTTAGGATTGTAATATTAATACTGGTTGGTACTTCAAAAGAAAAAAGTAATAAGGAAAAAATATTTTTGAGTTTGCGTATTTTTTTTCTATTTTTTTCGTTTCTTCTTCCCAATACTGCCCATCGCAGCCATTAGCCACTCCGGACTACCGACTCCATTTGCGTACTCCATCCACAAAAACATCAAAAAACCCATAAATCCGACGTAACTAATATTTATAATGAGGAAAAGAATAACATCGAATTGTCCAATAAATAAACCAAGGAAGAACTGGTGCACAAAAAATAGACTTAAAGAAACCTTACCGTAATATACTAGCATTTTAACGAAATTACCATATTTCTTCTTGATATCAATAAAATAAAAGCAGATGGCTATTATTAAAAGCGCAGCACCTAAATTATAAAACATGTTTGGACCTCTACCCCTGATCAAAAACTCAGGCATTCCGGGAATTACAAAATAGCTTTGAAATGGACTTGGTCCATTTGCTACACTTAATAAGATCATGTGAGGATATTCTAAGAGTCCACCTGGTATTGAAGATTCAGTGTACAATTGAGAACCAAAACCAATACCTACCGCCACCAAGATAATACCCCAAACCATAAAAATGCGAAATAAACCAACATACGCATCGTCAGTCCCCTTATTCATAGCTTCGTGGAGATATTCTCCAAATATAGTAGAAATAAAACAGATAGCAAGACCCGGAAGGAGGGGTACCATGGGGTTTGGTCCGATTACTATAAAATGAATTACGATTACGATTAAATTATTCCCTTCTAATCCTGGAACAAAAATTAGGTCTCTAATCACATTTGAAAATACTACGATTAAAATAGCAATAATACCCCGATAAAGTTTAGTTAATTTTAGAGCGTAATAAGAGAAGATCTGTGAAGCCCCTATAAACATTAGGATGTTCCAACCCCAAAGGCTTAAAGGGAATGGTATGCCAAATCCATCCAAAGTTAGGGATATAACGTTATAAATCATCGCTATTAGGATAATCATCGCGCCTCTCGAAAAAATTCGCATGCGAATTACTTTAGGAGGGAGTATGTTTTGCTTATTTTTTATGCTGAAAATTACGCTTAGAGACGAAAGAAAAACAAATAGCGATGGGCCAAG
>JAUWZT010000163.1 GCA_030615145.1 Promethearchaeota archaeon
TTAAGTATATTTTAGTCTAAAATTATATAGTTTAAGAAGAAAATTGGATATAAATTAAAGTTTTAATTAAAATGAGAATAATTAAAATATATAATTAATAATTTTAAAAGTAAAAAAGAAGTTAAGAAAAATGGAACCAGAAGAAGTTAAGAAAAATGCAGATTTCTTGGTTAAAAATCTTGCTGGAAAAGATATTCAAGGATCGGCAACAGTAAATGTAAGATATAAAACATTAGTCGGATTTGCTAAAGTATATGGTATCACAGATCCAAAATATGTTGGACCCGAAGAGGAAGGAATAATTGCGTGTCACGCTTTTGCTAACAATTTCACAATCAAGGCATTATATAAATTACTTTTAGGAATGAAATTGATACAAGATGGCATAGAACGACCTTTTATGTTAAACGTAGGAAAACTATTACATGGGGGTCAGAAATATGACTGGGAAGGATGCGTAGATGTGAAGCCAGGAGATAAACTTAAGATTTCTGCTAAATGGGGTAAAGTTTGGGTTGTAGAGAAAAACATGGTATTATTTGCTGAATTGTTCGTCTCCGTAAAAAATCAAAATAGCGAATTAGTTTGCAAACCTACTGTTATAGTTGCAGTGCGGCCGGGAGGCTACTAATGCCGCAGAAAAAAAATGGAGGTAAAAAAAATGGTAAAAATTTCAGATGTTAAAGTTGGAGAAGTTATTAAAAATGAATTTAATGGAATTACCCGAGATTTGTTAAAAAAATATGCGAAAGCATCAGGAGATACCAACCCAATACACACAAACGATGTTGTAGCTGAAAAGGTGGGACTTAAAGGTGTAATAGCTCATGGGCTCTTTAGTTTTGGATTCATTACAAAATTATTTGAAGATTTTCTAGAGCATGGAAAATATGGAAAACTCGTTGAAACAGATGTTTCAATGAGATCTATGGTAAGGTGTGGAGATTTACTTATCACTGAAGCTAATATTACAAATATTGAAGGGAAGAGAGTTTATTTCGATGTTAAGCAAACTACAATAACAAATGTTGATATTAAAGATAAAGACGGTAATATTATAAAGCAATTTGAAGGTGGTGAGAGAGGGTATATTTCTGAAAAAGATATTGAGAAAGGATTAGTCAAAACGAAGGATGTTCCAGATGGTGTTCTTACATATCGAGAGAGAATTGCCACTCCTGGAACTGCGATAATTGAATTATTTGAATAAATATCAATTTCAATATTTTTTTAGTTATACTATTTTTTTTTTGTTTCTTTTCTGATTAATTTTAAAATGATATAATTATATGTTA
This sequence comes from Promethearchaeota archaeon, assembly GCA_030615145.1. Classification (GTDB taxonomy): domain Archaea; phylum Asgardarchaeota; class Lokiarchaeia; order Sigyniarchaeales; family SOKP01; genus SOKP01. The sequence continues at coordinate 1,296 of JAUWZT010000163.1, forward strand.
TTGTTGAAAAACATTTTTAAAGATTAACATCAAAAGTGTAATTAGCTCAATATTAGAATTATAAGATACAAGGCTATTGACTATTCTGACATTAAACGCAAGAAAAGTTGAAGAATTGATTTTAAGCGGAAGTTATGAAAAAGCCGCTGAAGAACTATTTGAAATTATTGAAAATCCTGAGAACTCAAACAAAGAATTATTGTATGATAGTTTAACTTTATTAAATAAAATCTGTGATAAGTCACCGGCAATTTCTTTAAGAACGGTAAGAAACTTAGCAAATACAATAAACGATATTAACTCGTGGATTAGATTAGTTTCTTTGGAAATTCTTTATCAAATTTCAATGTATCGTCCAAATTTACTAATTGATCTAATAAATAAGATAAGGTCACGACTTTTTGATCAAGAACCCTCTATTAGGCGATTGACTGTAAAGATTATAGGAAATTTAATTCTTTCTTTACACATTGATAGAGAAAAGTTACGAGACATTATTGAAGAATTTACAGAGAAATTAATGGATAATGACTGGGAGGTAAAACTTCAAGTTATCAAGACTCTTAAGAAAATTATAAATCAAGACTACACTAAGATACGAGAATTAGAGCCGTTACTTTCTATCGTAATCGTTAATTTAAGGGACGAAGACGATGATGTTGCGAGATCTTCCGCAGAACTTTTGAAAATCCTTGGTACATATTTTCTATCTAAGGAAAATATTATGTATGTTCTATTAAACCTTCTTAACAACGAAAAAACTCGCGTAAAAGAACTTATTATTTGGCTAATCGGAGAAATAGGAAAAGAAAAATCGTCAGAAATAATTCCAATAATACCTAAATTGATTAATCTTTTAAAAGAAAATAACTATCGTATCCAACTTAGAGTAATCGATTCTTTAGTAAACATTGCGGAGAATAATTTCGATCAAATTTGGGCGAATTTAAAAACAGCGTTATATACGGGCGACCCCGAATTTAGAAATGTAATCATTAATGCGCTGTATCACTTATGTCAAAATAATATCATGGAAGTTTTTAATTACATCTTTGAAGAGTTTGAAAATCCCTCTAAAAACGTCAGAAATGCGGTTGCTCTCGTTTTTAAGCGCCTTTATGAAGAGTATCAAGTAGAAATTGAGAACGAAATTGCAAAAATTTTATACCAATTAGAATCTAAATATTGGCGCCAAAGAAAAAAAACCATTATTCTATTGAGGAATATAAGCTTCTTATTAGAAAGTCAAAAAGTTGCAGTCTGGATTTTTATAGAATTGGAAAAAGTTTTAAAAACTGAAAGCGACCCAGATGTGAACGAAGAGATTATTTATACTATAAAAATTTCCAAAGTAAAATTTAAAGAAATTGATAAAACAATTCAAAATGTTAACGAAGATTTAGAAATATTTCATAAAAAAATTCACGAATTCCAAAAAATTCCGGCTCAATTTAGAGAAAAAATGAATTCATACATAAAAGACTTCAAATTTCACGAGACTGAAATAGAATTAGATAAAGTATACCGCAAGATTTTAAAAAAAATAAAGAAATTTAATAAGAGACTAAACAAATTCGAGTACAAGAGATTAGCGTTTAACTTAATAGAGGATTGGGAAGAAACTAAAGTTACCATTATTGATGAACTCAGTATTATCAAAGGATTCATTTCCGAGGTTTTTGAAGAAAAGAAAGCAGAATTTACTATTAGCCTAAAATTAAAAGTTAAACTTTTAGAAGACCGTATTAAAGTTTTAAAAGTTCAATATGATTATGTGAAGGATTATAAACTTCCCGAAAGCTTTGACGAGTTGATATTAGAAAATTTTAACGATGACGAAATCGAAGAAAGATTCGAACAAATTACACAACTTAGAAATTATCTATTCAAACTTGACGACGATATTCGTGAAATTTTAGTGCATAATGTAGAGTTTAATGAAATTTTTAAGGGTTTGTTAAGTAACTGGGTTGCTGTTAAGATTGAACTTCAAGAGTATTTGGGTGATTTAGATAGAAAAATCAGATTAATAAAAGATAGAATAGTACTCGAAATTCAACGCTCTAACGGTAATATAAAAGATCAAAAACTTAACATGTTATCTTCAATATTATTCCAAGGTCATATACAATCAGTCATCACACAAGGAATTGAAGGTCTTAAACGATTTAATGATAATTTCGTTAATTTAGAATCAAAATTGGGTATTTTGCTAAAAAGGAGTGAATTTTCGGACGCAAGAAAGCTTATAGAGATGAATACTAACCAAATTCAAAATTTTATCGAAGATTATGAAAATCAAATAGACAACATTATAGGAAAACTAACTGAAGATAACGATGTTTTTAACCTATACATAAGACCTTCTATTACAAAATTTGTATCGTTTAAGGAAATGCTTATCAATAAATTAAAAATCTTTACACAAAAGAGTAAAGATGAACTGATCTTAAACCAAATAAAATACTATCTCGATGTCATGAATCCTATTAAATTGGAGAGTCTTTCCTCTTTTATAGATTTAGACATCGATCTATTGAAAGAAAAACTTGTGAAGTTCGTTAACAAAAATAAGCTCAATGCGAGAATTATTAAGGACAGCCTTTATTCGCCAAGGATAGAAGATATTATTATTGAACCGAAGGATATCCTTTTCTTCAAGAGCATAAAGACGATCGGAAATAAGATTTATTTTAATTTTAAATTGAACAATCCAACCAATCTAATGTTTACAGAATTACAAATTTCTCTTAAAACTCCTGTCTACCTAACCTTTTTGAGAAAAGAAAGCTTTCCAAAATATCTATATATTAACGAGTTAAAACCTGGAAACGTGTTTAAGTTCAATTATGTCTTAAGAATCGAACGAAATATTGAAAAAAACTTAACAGACCCAACAGTCGACGAAGTTAACCTTAATATCTATTATAAAGATCCTTTCGATATTACACGTAGAATAACTAAGAAAATAGATCTTTTACTTCCCTAATAATTTATTAGTTTTTTTTGTAGATACTAAAAAAATCATCTTTTTATATCGAAATAGTAAATAATTTATTACGAAAATATTAATATAACCAGTTAATCTTTTAAATTCACAATTAATAAGGTTCATAACATATTTAAAAAATCGTGAGGTGAATGCTACAAGAAGAAGAGAGTTATCGATTGACACTGCAAACAAAATTATTCGGATGAAACTGTAAACTTGATTCTAAAAAATTAGACGAATTGTTGGCTGGCGCTGGCTTGAAAGGAGATATCGAGGATTCTGCTGTAATTCCCGTACCAAACACCGATTTAGTACTGGTAAAAAACATTGACATCTTTACACCAATTATCGATGAACCAGATATAATGGGTGAAATCGCTGCTGCAAACGTCACTAACGATGTTTTCGCGCTAAATGTTCTAGACATCTCAGGAATGCTAGTATTTCTTGTTTTGAAAAAAAATATGCCTATGCACATCGCAGAAGGAATATTGAAAGGTATTAGAAATTTCATGGAAACCAAAATACACTCGAAAGTACTTGGAGGGCATACAATCTATTCAGAATGGCCTTTAATTGGTGGTGAAGCTTCAGGATTCGTCAATAAAAACAAACTGATTAAAAAGAACTACGTAGAAGAAGGCGATAAATTAATACTGACTAAACCCGTGGGAAACCAAGCTATCATGGCTGCATATCGCTTACAAAAAAACAGACTAGACCTCTTAGAAACATACTCCAAAGCCAAGATCGATAAATCAATCGATTTGGCCATAGAATTTATGACTATGCCGTTACAAAACGTTGTTAAGACTATCCATTCTTATCAAGATATATCTTTCGTACATTCAATGACAGACGTTTCCGGTTTTGGACTCGCAGGACATTTAAAAGAGATGCTCCAAAATTCTGACCTTTCAGCTAATATTAAGAAGGTCCCGATATTTAAACTAACAAAAGAATTATCGTACGATTTTGGATACAAATTCGATGAATGCGAAATGCCTGAGACCGCCGGGGGCATGCTCCTTTCTGTTGATCACGAATATGCTGAAGAATTTTCCAAGAGACTTGCTAATGAATATCATGTGTCTAATTGGATTGTAGGAACAATCGATAATATTAATGAACCTCGACTTGTTCAAATTTCGAAAAATGTTGAGCATGTCGAAATAACTAAAATTTAACGATGTCAATGAAATAAGCTAAAACACTAAATGTGAGAGCTTATTGAGAGTTCCATTGCAAGACGGCATCGAAAAGCTTTACTGTTTTTATTTTCAATTTATAATTAATTTTCTAAATCTTGAATTTCACTTAGATTTTTTCGCTTCCATTCTTTTAAGTACAATCTAAAAAAACGCCTTGAAAACCCTAAAGAATTTACATTTTGATTGAAATTCTCTTCAATCTTTTTTTGTCTTAACCGGAAAATAAGCATACAATAAAATTACTTAAGTAGTTTTTAGTTACCTTGAAAACCAACTGTTTTATTAAAGATATTATAACATGGGTGTATTACTTGTTTTAACATTGAAGAAATTTACTTATCGAAAAAGTAGATAAATAATATCGAAAACATTAATAAATCTCAATTATTAATTAAATTACTTTTAAAATAGAAAATGTTTATGGTTAAAAAAAAATGATTGAAGAAAAACCGGATTGGTATCCAATGTGGAGAGAGTTGGGTATACATATTGAAAAGCATGACGAATTACTAGCAGCACTTCCTAATGCGTTTAAAACAATATATATTGACTCACAAATAAATAGACCGAAAAATATGGCATTTTGGGATTTCATAGTTGGAGACATTCATGGGTTGCGTGTAAGTGAATTGAAGAAAGCAAAAGAAGAAGGAAAGAAGGTAATCGGTACTTTTTGCCTTTATATACCTGATGAAATAATCGTTGCTTTGGATGCAATTGGAGTTGGATTATGTGGTGGCACGAATTTTTCAAATTTTGCATCAGAAGGTCTTTTACCAACAAATATTTGTGCATTAATTAAGTCAGCATTAGGTTTTGGTATTGGAAATGTTTGTCCGTATTTTGCCATAACTGATTTATTAATTGGAGAAACTACATGTGATGGTAAGAAGAAAGCGTGGGAGATTTTAAATGATTATAAACCAGTTTATATTATGGAAACTCCTCAATGCAAAACAAGACCACAAGCACGAGCGCATTTTATTGAGGAACTTAAAGCACTTATCATTAAACTTGAAGAGGTCACTGGAAAAAAACTTACTGCTGATAAATTAAAAAATGCTATGGAAAAAATTTCTAAAAAGAGAAAACAATTAAAACGAGTATATAACGCTCGAAAAGCTGATCCGGTTCCAATTTCAGGAAAAGATGGGTTACTGGTTTCGCAAGTAACTTTTTATGATGACCCCGATAGGCAAATTGAAATGATTGGAAAGTTAGCCGATGAATTAGAACAACGAGTTAAAAATGGTGTAGGAGTTACTAATAAGGATACAAAAAGAATTTTATTAAGTGGAACACCCATGGCAATTCCCAATTGGAAAATCCATCACTTAGTTGAGACCAAAGGAGCCGTAATTGTTGCTGAAGAAACATGTACAGGGACAAGATATTTTCAATCAGAATTTGAAGAAAAAATGGGAGAAACCATCGATGATCTTGTTGAATGTTTAGCCGATCGATATTTAGGAATCAATTGTGCCTGCTTTACTCCAAATATTGGACGAAAGGAAGATATTATAAGACTTGCTAAAGAATACAAAGCAGATGGGATAATTCTTTATACATTAAATTTCTGCCAACCATATGATATTGAAGCAGTTGGATTAGAAAAAGAGTTAAAAAAAGCAGGATTTCCCGTTTTTTCAATAAATACTGATTACTCCTCAGATGACGAAGGACCGCTTAATACAAGAATCGAAGCGTTCCTTGAGATGCTAAAATAAATAGATTTTTCAAAGCTAATTCAAACTATTAAAATCATAATGTAATTATTATTTTTTATTTATACTAAATATTATATTTTTCCAAGATTTTAATAGATATTAATATAGGATATAATGTGAGGTGAAAATGGAAAAAATACCAGAATATCGATTAACAAAACAAGTAAAAATCTACGGTTGATCTTGTAAACTTGGTTCAAATCAGTTAGAGAAATTACTAGAGAAAACGGGATTAAAGGGAGATATCGAAGACGCTGCCATTGTGCCCGTTCCAAATTCGGAGATTGTTCAAGTGAAAAGTATTGATATTTTTACTCCGATTGTAGATGAACCTGAAATTATGGGCGAAATCTCAGCTTGTAACGTAACAAATGATATATTTGCAATGAATGTTCCAGAAGTTTCAGGAATGCTCGTATTTTTAGCTATCAACAAAAATACTCCATTGAATATCGCAGAGGGAATTCTTAGAGGAATTAAAAGGTTTATGGAACAAAAAATAAACTCCAAAGTGGTTGGAGGTCATACGATATATAGCGAGTGGCCTCTTATTGGTGGAGAAGCATCTGGTTTTGTAAATAAAAACAATTTAATCCGGAAACACGGTGTGAAAAAAGGCGATAAATTACTCTTAACAAAACCTATTGGATTACAAGCAATTATGGCTGCTTATAGGTTACAGAAAGATTATCCAGATATGCTGGAAGGATATTCATCAAACGAGCTCAAAGATTCGATTGAGTTAGCAATAAATCTTATGACTACATCTAATCAAGGTGTAGTAAAAACGATTTATACCTATAACGATTTCTCGTTCATTCACGCTATGACCGATGTTACTGGCTTTGGATTGTCTGGTCATTTGAAAGAAATGTTACAAAATTCCGAGTTGTCTGCAATTATTGAGGCTGTTCCTTCAATTAATCTATCGAAAAACCTCTCTGAAGAATTAGGATACGCTTTTGACGATTGTTTGTGTTCTGAAACGGCTGGAGGTATGTTGTTAGCTATCGATCCGAGCAAAGTAGAGGATTTTTCTAACGCACTTTCCAGTAATGACATTTCTA
>JAUWZT010000074.1 GCA_030615145.1 Promethearchaeota archaeon
TTCAAGGATAATGCGTTAAAATCTGCTGTGTTTTATGTAGAAAGTATTTATTTAATATATTGAACTTCAAAATTTGGTGAAATATTACTTCATTTTTAACAATTATTCTCAGCACAAAGACATATATATCTAAATATCTTAATATATTCTGGTTAAATTTTCCTAAGCGAAAACCAAGGTCATATTAATGAATTCTGATCTATAAGATAATCCTCAGCATTTATCATCATTTTCATCCAAAAAACGAGAACAAGTTTCATCTAACTTCTTGATAATATGATTTCGATCTTTCCACATAATCCATGTGCTTCCTGATTTTTCAAAATGAAATCCATCGTATTCTTCTTTTATTTTAGCTAATGTTTTTTTCACGAAGCTCCACGAAAATCCGGTTTTCTCAACTACTTCAGCGATTGCGATTGGACGATTCATTTCAAGATTATTGTTAAAAAAATCTATAATTTTTTGGAAACCCGTTTTAGGAGCTGAATCTTTTTCATTCATTGTTATGAAGAAATAATTGTATTGATTATTTAGATTAATATATGTGTTAAATTAATATTTATTCTTGATAAATTATTTACTTAAAATTTTGATATCTTAATTATAGCTTTGTGACAAATTATTTCCTCATTTTTAGAAAATTTCCAGATTTCATTAAGTTATATATCTTTTTAATTATAATTTAACCGTGGAGGGGGCACATATACTCTTCGCATACCTTTTTTTAATGAAATTGCGCCTTCTGGGCAAAAACGAGAACAAATCCCACATCCGATACAATATTCCTCATTCCTTTCTGCTTTACTCTCCTCATTCAATTCAATAGCATCTGTAGGGCATCTTTCGACACATGTGCCACATCCTATACAAACCTCTTGCTTTATCATAGAAAGGTAATTTGTAGAATATATTAAAGGCACAGCTCCTTTTCTCCAAAGGTTAAATGAGTCAGAACAGCATTTACAGCAATTACAGACAGAATTCTCTTCCCTATATATATCTAAACCATTATGAAAAGCCATATGTATCAATCCCGCTTCTTCAGCATCTCTCATTATCTTTAGAGCTTCTTGCTTGTCAATTCTCTTCCCAAAACCATGTTCAATTACATGCCTCGCCGATTTACCAAAAGTAAAACAACATTCCAATGGTGCGTTTATTTCGCACGGCTCATCTAATAATCTATGATAATTTCTACAAAAACAATTTCCAACAGCAATATCATCGAATTTATTAATTATTTCCTCAACTTTTTGAGAAGGTAATACCGTTTGTTCAACATCTAATTCTTGGTTGATAACAATTTCAATTTGTTCTCCATTGGAATTCTCAAATACTGGAACTGCTCGACCAAAAGGTGGTTGATTTTTGAAAATGGGAATCAGGTTATCATATTCTTTTTGAACGCTGTTTCTGAATTCATCTATTAACTTTGCATAAAGTTTTGCTAATCCTTTATATTTTTGAGTCTCTTCTCCTTCTGGTATACCATTCATAAATGTGTATTCAAAAGTACCAATTACAATTATAGGGAGCAATCTATAGACTATGATACCACTAGAACTAGGTTGATTGAAGATAAATCCTTTTTTTGCTAATTTCTCAGCTTTTCTCTTAATTTCCTCTTCAGAGAGTTTTGAATTCTTTTTAAGTTGCTCGGTGTTCATTGACGATCTATGTTTAAAATTTAATATGAATTCAACATCTTCTTCATCTAAATAAAACTTTAATAATTCTAAAAAAGTATCAGAAACTGTAAAAGGTAAAACTCCAGCTTTTATTATTATTTTAGCAACCTTCTTTAATTTTGTTAAAAAAAGATCTCGATCTGACATGATAATAAAGATTATAGTTATTTTATAAAAAATATATTTATTACAAGGTTCTTAAGCAATCGACTTCTCTAGAGTTGATCTTAAATTCTTTTTGGATTCTATCTTTATTTCTGTCTGTTTGGTATGCAAACTTTGAACCGCATGAGAGACAGATATCATAACCAGGTGATATCTTCGCTCCACAATCAATACACTTCTTTTGGGTAATGTGAATCCCTCCTTTTCAAAATCGTGAGTACTTTTAATATAAATTTGTAATTACTGGCAAAGATGACATATTTATCAATCATATATCTTTATTTTTATAGAGATTGAATAAAATAATTCTTAAAATTGAATCGGTAACGATTATTTTCTCATTTTTAGAAAATTTCCAGATTTCATTAAGTTGCACGGTTTAAAATAGGCTATTCCAGTAAATTCTGAAAGATCATCTAACATTTGAGACCATTTTTCGTAATTTTTCTTACCAGCTCCAAAAGGTCCTGGCATGTCCATTCCAGCTAACATAGTGTCGTCAATTACTTTATATCCAGAAACTATTTTTTCCTCTAACAATCTACAACCTTCGTTTAATAGGATTGCGTAAAAGTGTTCTGGATTAAATAATCCTGCTTTTTCATGAAAGCTAATTTTTGGCTTTCCTTCAAACCACTCATAAATACCTTTTCCCGATTTTCTTCCCAAATTTCCCGCTTTAAGAAGATTTGTGAGCGTTTTACCGGGAGCAAATTCTGGTGATATCTCTTTAACAAAATAATTCATAACATCGCAAATAATATCTAAACCTAAGTAATCCAATTTTGCTAAAGGACCTAATTCAGGGAAAGATACAAAATCACTGTCAATTTTTTCGTAAGGTATTCCTTTATCCGTAGCCATATCTAAAATCCAATTAAAAAGAAGACATGTCGCAATGGTTAAGCGGTTTAAAATAAAACCTGGACTTTCTTTTTCTATTTTTGCGATATATCTTTTGCCTTTGAGCGCTGGTAGCTTTTGACCAATTGCTACTCCTAAGTTAAACGCTTCTTGAGATGTTTTTTCTCCTTTAATTAATTCTATTAATCGGAGTAACGGAATAGGTGTAAAAAAATGCATCCCAATTACTTGTTCGGGCCTACTTGACGCTTCGGCGATTTTAGAAATGCTCATCGTTGATGTATTTGTTGCTAATACTGCATGTTCTGGCGCATATTGCCCTAGTTCTTTGAATAAATTTTGCTTTAATTCCATTACTTCGGGTATCGCTTCTACGATAAAATCTGCTTCTTTAACAGAATTAATTAGATTTTTATCAATAATAAGGTTTTTAATTAGAGAGAGCGTGGTTAATCCTTGGCCTAACTTTCCTTTAGATTCAATTTTTTCTATACCAAGTTTAATAAATTTTTTCGCGTTATTTAGAGCATTTTCGTTAATGTCGTTCAAAATAACCATGTCAAACATATCTGACATTAAAGCAACTTGAGCTATTTCTCTCCCCATGGTTCCCGCACCAACAACCGTAAATATTTTAATAAGACTTAAATCAAGCATTATTTCTTTCAACTTTTAGAATTTTTAATTAATAAAGAACCTAATTTATCCTTCCATTATATTGGAAATCGAAAATCACATAAAAAAGATATTTATTACAAATTGAGACAGTAAAAAAGCACCTATGCCTAAGAAAATAGAAATTGGGAGCCCAGGTAAAATTTTATTTCTTTTTAATCCTGATATTGTAATTCCTGTTCCGATCAGAATTGCAATTGTGGTTAAAATCATAATTATTATGTTATTTGTATAAAGAAGGACGCTGGAAGTAAGTAAACTGTAAAAAGCCAAATCTCCGATACCAATCTCTAGTTTAGAGGTATCGTAGATTATCTCACCGTTTTTAATTTTTTCTTTTTCTTCTGCTTTTGTTATGCTATTTTCATCGTCATTTTGGGAAGCTATATCTATCATAGCTTTAATTGGACCATGTTTATAAAGAACACCAAAGATATCCCAAAGCGAGATGCCAATTAATATAGCTAATGTGCTCCAAAAGGGCAAAATAATACTCATCGAAGCACTAATTAATAAGCTGACGTATAAAACGATTAAGTTTTTTGTATTAATTGATTTTGAAGTAAAATATTTATAAAGTAGTAGAAAGACTAAAATTGCCGTCATTATTGGCAAGTAGACATTAATAAATAGAAAATAAAGTTCCAAAACGAAAGTAGTTTCAGGAAATTGAACAAAGATTAAATATGTAATTACCTCGGAAAACAGTAGAGTCATAAAGAAACTTATAAAAGCAAAACTCAGTCCAAAAATGTATTTTAAAACGCCTATTCCAAATTTTTTTATAAAAAAGACGATAACAAACGCTGAAACTACAGCTACTATTGTGAAAATAACTCCGTTCAATACGACGGCCCAGGCACCAAATTCGTCTTCAGGGAAGTAACTTTCTTCAATCTGAATACCCGCAACATAAAACGTGAGATAAGCTAAAATGGCAGCAAATACAATAACTATTACAATAGGTAAGGGGTATAACAAAGATTTAATTCTGTAGGTAGGTAGAAAATGAGGTACGAAATCCTTTTCTATTATTTCTTTTTGCTTCTCGTTAATTTCCAAATTTAATTGAGCATCTCTTTGGTCATCGTCTTGAGAATTTATTGTTTTAGGATTATCAGACATTACAATATTAGAAAAGATTTTTATAATAATTATTTAAATTAATAAAATTATTAATAGCTTAAATAGATAATAATTATGAATAAAAAAAGAGTATAACCGTTTGTTAAAATAATATTATTATGTCAAAATTTCAAATTGGTAAAGATATTTTAAATAAGCATACTCTAGCATTACCAATAAATAAATCTAAATATAGACAAATTATTTTTCCATGTCATTTGGGAATTATTTTTATAGGTAATGTTTCAACTTCTATGTTAAACAAGTTGAGATTTCATTTGGATCAAACATTCGATTCATTTTTTTTTGACATTCAGTTTATAGATGATATAAGTTTACACCCTGATATGTTTGAATTAAGGGTTAAGGAGGAATACAATTTATTAAATAAATCTTCAGAAAAGGTCCTCCTCCAACCAACTAATAAATTTTATGAAATAATTATTGATAAAAAATCTGAATATAATTTAGATATTGGCCTAGGATTGACAAATTTACCAATCTATTCTAGTAATAATGAAAAGTTATTATTTCTATTTGGAGAGGCACATATTAAATATATGTGTGCTATAGTGTCTACTCATAACCTGATAGATTTGTTTAATCTTGAAGATTTTAAATTGAAAAAGATAGAAAAGAGGATCTATAAAGAAGTTGTTCATGAAATTGGACATTTAATATTAGGATGTGGGCATTGCTTTAACAATTATTGTGTTATGCACTTCTCTAAAAATATTAAAGAAATTGATAGTAAATCTATTTATCTATGTGAGAATTGTAAATTAAAACTAGAAAAAATTAGAGAGAAAGATAATTTTTAAAAGGTTACATTTGGCAAGTGTAGGATAAATTCTTTTACTAACTCCACACGAGTTTTCCTATCTTTTCTATTGTATCGTAAAGGATAGAGTTCGTTAATTGTGAAATTGTATAACTTAATCCATGTTTTTGCGATTTCGCTTACTCTATAATCTTGAGCTATTTTTTGAGCATTTTTTCCAAATTCTGCCCTAAGATCGTCATCTTTTAATAACTTTATAACATAATCTTTAAATTGATAGAGATTATTTGCCAAATATCCCGTTTTACCATGTCGAATTATATTACTAATTCCACAAGCATTAGCACCAACACTGGGGGTTCCCTGAGCCATTGCTTCGAGTAGGACAAGCCCCTCAGCTTCAATCCACGACCACAAGCAAGTTAAGTCTGCTGTATCATATAATTTTAATAAATCTGGAAAAGGTATTCTACCAGCATACGAAACGAAATCTCGATATTGTTTCTTTTTAATTAATCTTTTTACTTGGTCAGTTGATGGACCATCGCTTCCAACTAATAACAGGTGAGCATTAGGAATTTCTTTACGTACTTCTTTAAATATTTTAATAATATCTATGGGGTGTTTTTCTGGGGATAGCCTTGATGCATATAAAAGGACCTTTTTACCTTCTAAATTATATTTTTCACGAATCCCATTTTCTTTCAAATTTGTAAAATATAAATCGTGAATACCATTTGTCATGCAAACTATTGGTTCTTTAAATCTGTAATCTCTTAACAAATCTTTTTTGGATTTTGTAGCGACATGAACAAAATCGTATTTATCTACTATATGGCGTTCGTATCTCCAAATAAGGTCGCCTTTATTCATTAGATTACCAATGATTGGAACATATTGAGCCGTGTAGTACTGCATAGGACTATTATGAGTTCCTATCATTGGAATCCCTAAATATTTGGACCAATTTACTGCCATGGATCCTACAACAGCATGCGTATGGATGTGGGAAATATCGAGATAATCGTGTTGGCAGAAAAAGATTTTATGTATAGGGGCACTTAAAACAAAACCAGTTTTTGGTGCAATCATTACACCCCCTACTTCGTGAAAATGTAAAGTTTTCGGCCTTTTGTAGCCATTTTGAACTCGAGGAGCAAAAACATGAACATTATGACCAAGTTTTGCGATTGCTTCGGATAAAAATCGAACAGCATGTGCAGTACCATTAATCTGACTGTACATTGTGCTGAAAAAACCGATATCAAGTACCTGTTTAGCCATGGTTATTATCAACAAACAAATATTTTAATTGTATTGTATGTTTATCTAGAAGTTTATTTATATTTTAAACATAAGTTTTTATTAAATTTTTCACGATTTCTTAATAAAACCGTTGAAACCGTTAGTTTTAAATACTATAATTTTTGACTGAGATTATTTTTTTAAATATTAAAGTAATATCCAGAGGAATTACTATTATTACGCAATTTTTAGGCATCCTTATTTGGAAATAATGATATATATATTAGTGTGAGAAGTTTATGCCGAAATATCATATGAAAAAAAAAGAAAGGGAAATAACAGATAAAAATACAATAATTGAAATTTTGAAAAACGGAAAGTTTGCGACGATTTCAATGTGTAGAGCTAACGAACCTTACATCGTAACTTTGAGTTATGGTTTTGACTTTAAACGGAATTCTTTATACTTTCATAGTGCTAAAGAAGGGTTAAAGGTAGAGTTTTTAAGGGAAAACTCGAACGTGTGTGGCACAATAGTGGATGATCTAGGTTATGTAATGAACGATTGTTCTCATAAGTACCGTTCTATCGTATTCTGGGGTAAAATGGCAACTGTAGAGGATTTGGAAGAAAAAAAATACGGTTTTAACATCATTCTAAATCACTTAGAAGATAATCCAGGTAAAGTTAAAAAAAGATTCCTTAAAAATGAACAAGCATATGATAATATATGTATGATAAGATTAAATATTTTTGAGATGACTGGAAAAGCATCGTTGTAAGTAAATTTTTTTTATACAAATATTTTTAAGAAAACAGAAAATTATTTTTTAACCGCATGATATTTTTATATTATGGACCCTGCTGAAGAAAAAAGAATTGTCAACGAAATACTCAAAGATAGAGCGTTGCCTTATTCTATTGAATTATTAGAAGTTGAAGGAGACAAATACACTGTGCGAAATACTTTTGGCTCCACAATAATATATAAGAAAAAGGGAAGTAAATACTTCTTAGAGGACGAATTAGATTAAATTTTTATTCAAATTCAATGAATTTACTTTCATTACTCTACTTTTAGAACTTTTACTTGATTTTTGTTTAATTAAGAGATTAGGATCCCACAAAATTCTAAATACCGCATAATGTAATAGTAAACCAACTATCTATACTATTTTTAAACAAAAAGTTATCAAAAGATTATTAATTGAGTAATATTAATAAAAGACAATTATATTTTTTCATACATAAAATTATAACATTATTCTTTTATTAAATTAACAAAGAATATTTTTTGGCTAAACTCATGAGAAAAAGAAAGCTCAAATCTAAGAGTTTTGATGATATGTACAACGAACAATTTCGAGCGGTAATAGACAATTATACTTCTCTTTCTATATATAATAAGAAAAGAAGGTCTTTTTGTATTATTCGAAAGAACTTAGCAAAAGATTACGAAATTGAAGTTGATGCTTCAGAAGCGCCAGTATTAAACAAACTGCTTGAGTCACCGCAACCTTTTGAAAGTTCAATGGCTAATCTACATATTTTAGAGAATGAAATTTTTCCCTTAATTGATGCTTTTAAAAATGTGTTTGGAGAGGAAAAAGAGTTAAAATTAAAATCTATTAAATTAGCAATTGGAGGAAGTAATACTGATTACGTGACAATCAGAGAAAATGATTTAACAAAGTATGATGTAAAACCAACTCTTAGTGGATTGAGGGATTTTATTGAAGAAAACGATGATAGCATTTTAGGCTTTCTTGATAGTGAGTACATTAGTGAAGAAGGAAATGTAATTTATTTAAATTGTGAAAAAATGGATGTTTCTGATAATATTTACTCTGTAAAGATCAAAATCCTTGCGTCAATGCAACAGCGAGGATTTTTCCTGCAAGAAGAGCACAAATACTATGGTCTACAATTATTTATTATTATAGAATCAAGAAAACCGAATGATGATAAATTATTTAAATTTTTAAAAGAGTTAGGAATCGATTGGGAATTGATCTTTTTCAGAAGGAAGATGGCAATTCACGATTGGACTGAGATAGAGTGTCAAAAAAATTCTGAAAACCTTAAATGCTTTATAAGAGCAAAGTATGACACATTAAATTATTTTGACATAAACAACATCATTAGAATGATATTAAAAAATCAATTACCTTTCAATGTGGCAGAAAAAATGGCTTCTTTATTATACAAGATGAAATCTGAAAGAGCTACAGAATTACAAGAAAAAAATTATCAATACGACCCATTTTTAGATGAATCAATACAAAATGAGAAAAATTATCGAAAAACACGCTATATCGATCAAGCACAACCTGTTGACGAATATTCTCTAACATTAAAAAAAGCCGAAATTGCAGCAGCAGCTAAAATAGCTTGTGCTTATTTAGGAATCCATAAACAAATTAAAGTTGATAAAGATATCTCCGATGAAGAAATTTTAAAATATCAAGGCGAATTAACTAATTTTTAGGTTTTTAACCGTTATTTAACATAAATAAAAAAAAATTAGAGTAATATTGATGAAGTTAATTTTAATTTAACGTATAGGATTCTTTTAATAAATTATGGTTAATTTCACCAACTGTAATACTCTTTCCTGTTTGAACATTCGTTATTGTATAAATTGCCGGAGCGAATAATCCTGGATCAATCGCATAGAAATCATAATTCGCTGCTTTAAATGTTTCTAAAAATGGTCGTCCATAACTAGACGATGTATTGGCTGGAGCTTTTTTAAGCAGATCAAAAATCTCAGCTTGTTTGTCTTTTTCGACATCAATTGTATAGTAAGTCATACCAGCTGCACTAATTGAATCATTAGTTCGCCCCATAGCTCCAAGATCATCTTTAGCAATAGGGGCTATTGTAGTCGTTCCAAAACCGTCTTTGAGTACATCTAAAGGAAATTTTATTTCATGGAGTTTATGTATGCCCGTTTCTACGATTCTAGCAGCAACTTGGATAGACCCCGTTAAACAAGCAGTAGGTGCGCAGACGGCATAAGTCTTACTTGGATCTACTCCACATTTTTCTGCTACTATTGCCATCACTTCTTCGTTAGGCAACTTTGCGGTTTCAAAAACAATCACAGCACAGTCCGAATCATCGGTGTATTTAATTTCTTCAAATAACTTTTCAACTTTACTTTTAGCTCTAGCAGGTCCTGAACCTAATGATTGAAAAATTGTCTTTTTTTTTATTACACCTTCTTTTTCTACTTCTTTTTTCAACTTTACGTTCCAACCAGCCAATTGAGAGGCCATACAAGAGATTAGAGGTTCAGAGGTAAATACATTGACACTCGGTATATAATGACCATCTAAGTTATAGGAAGTAAAATCAACTGTTCCTAATCCGCCCATACAAATTTCACCAACTAGTTTTCCCCCGTTCCACGATGCATTTGTCATATCTAAGACTGTAGCGCCGTTATCAAATTTATGTATTTCGGCTTTATAAAATTCTTTATTTTCGATTATTTTTTCAACAAGCTTTAAAGTTAGCTCATTAATTTTGACATGGTGTGTCATATTTTTCACTTAATATTTTTTTTTAATTGAGTATTTAATATTAAATTCTTATTTTAATATATAAATTAAGTTTATATTAAAATTTTATAAAAAAATGAATAAAAAACTTAAACGATTAACATCTGATCTAACAGAAACTATAAAATGGTTTCAAGATCATTTAAAAAAATCTGAGGCTTCTGTTCAGATATATACTCATTTAGATGCAGATGGGTTAACATCTGGGGCAATTCTTGGGAAGGCTCTATATAGAGAGCATATACCTTTTCAGATCTCTGTGTTAAGACAATTAGAAAGAGAAGAGATTTTAAAAATTGCTGAAAAGGTTCAGGACTATAATAATTTGTTGATTTTTTCTGATTTTGGAAGCGGACAATATTTAGAAC
This sequence comes from Promethearchaeota archaeon, assembly GCA_030615145.1. Lineage (GTDB taxonomy): Archaea > Asgardarchaeota > Lokiarchaeia > Sigyniarchaeales > SOKP01 > SOKP01. The sequence continues at coordinate 10,481 of JAUWZT010000074.1, forward strand.
TTGATGATAAATTGAATAATGATAATGAAAATACTCCTTATATTATTTTAGATCACCATTTTCCCCAAAATATATCAGATAAGAATGACGATAAAATTAAAGAAGTTTACAAAAATTCGAAGCCTTGGCATATCAATCCTTATTTTTATGAAATTGATGGTAGTAAAGAAATTTCTGGAGCAGGAATTTGTTACTTCTTTGCTAAAGCGTTAAATGAGAATAATTTAGATTTGTCTCCAATAGCACTTATAGGAGCAACGGGTGATATTCAAAATCAGGGACCTAATAATTCTTTTACCGGGTTAAATTCTATTATTTTAGAACATGCCACTAAGGCAGATTTAGTTGAAATGGTAAATGACTTGAATTTTTCTCCTATTAAACCTATAAACGAAGCAATAGCTTACTCCAGCGATATTAATCTACCGGGATTAAGTGGAAATACGAGTAAAATGTTAAAATTTTTACAAACTTTAGGAATTTTAATGGAAAATTCAGATGGAAATATAAGAACTTTAAATGATTTTAACCAAGAAGAAAAACAGAAAGTTTCTTCGGCCATAATTAGATATATATCTCTTAAACTCGATGTTGAGCCTTCTGAAATTATAAAAAAGCTTATTATTAATAGGTATATATTAAAAAATGAATTAGTTGGTTCTGAATTACACGATTTAAAAGAATTTTCTTATCTTTTAAATTCATGCGGGAGGAGTAATAATGGATCGTTAGGAATCGCTATTGCAATGGGTGATAGAAGAATCGCTTATAAGAACGCAAGAAAGCAATTAACAGAATACAAGAAATCTTTAGCCCAAGCATTATCATGGATACATGATGAAAATAAAATTCAACTTAAAGAGCACATCCAATTTTTTTTTGGAGAAGAAGTCATATCAGAAAATATTATTGGTACAATTGCTTCCATGTTAATATTTAGTAAAAGCGATATAATAGATAAATCCAAACCTATTTTTGGGTGTGCAAAAAGAAAAGAGGAGGAGGTTTATAAAATCTCGGGAAGGGCACATGAAAGTATTGTGAAAAAGGGGGTAAACCTTTCAGAGGCGATCAGAGAAGCACTAAACCTTTCAGATTTAGACGCATTAGGGGGAGGTCATCCGCCAGCTGCAGGTACTAAAGTCCCAGTTGATAAAATTGATACCTTCTTAGAAAACTGTAATAAAATAATTAAAAAACAATTACAAGAATAACGAGATAGTTCCTTTAATCTGCATTTTTCTATATCTTATAAGTTTCACCGATTTCAGGAGCAACTGAATTAAAACCTTTGTCTGACAAATCGTAAGCAAATGATGTCGTTGATTTTGCATCTCCATGTATACAAAAAATAAATTTAGAATCGTTTTGAAACTTTAAATCTTCGATATATCTGTGTAAATGAATTTTATCAGCGTGGCTAGAAAAATCATAATAATCTATATTACAATTTGCCTTGATATAAATATCTCTTGTACGATAATCCCTACTGTTTCTTTCTTTAAACTCGAAAATTCTTTCATCAATTAATTTTCTTCCAGGAGTCCCTTCGACTTGATATCCCACAAGAAAAACTGCTGAGCTTGAGTCAGTTAAGATCGAGCTGATATATTCAAGAGCTGCACCTCCTTTTAACATACCTGATGGAGATATGATTAAACCATCTGATCTCTTTTTAACAATCTTTCTTTTTTCTCTAGATGTTATTAATTGAGCCTTTTTTAAAGCAGACTTATATTCAGCAAAATTTTTAAAAGAATTAGGAAATTGAGCGTACTCTGTCGAAACTTTTCGTGCTAAACCATCAATAAATATTTCACTTTTAAAATTGTATTTTTGCAAAACTAACAAGATTTCTTGTGAGCGAGCAACCCCAAAAGCAGGAACGAGAACTTTTCCGCCATTCTCAATAATATTAAGAGCATCATCAATAAATCTTTTTTCAAGTTCCGCTCTTATAGGATGTTCTCTTAAAGAATACGTGGATTCCGTAATTAATACATCAATTTCAGGTAATTTAGAAGGTTCAGCGGGAGAAACTAGGTTCGTTTCTTGAGTATTGAGATCTCCAGTGTAAAGAATTCTCTTATTATCGACTTCTACTAATATAGATACGCTACCGGGAATGTGTCCTGCGTCGTAAAATGTAATATAAAAATTATCGTCAATCTTCTGTCGTACTTCGTTGCTAAGAAAAGAAGCGTTTTTAATTGTTTTTTGTAATTCTCTATACCCGAACGGGTGAGGATAATTGGAGATTTTAATCGTATCTCTTATCAATATCTCTGACATCCTAAGTGTTAGAGGGTTGGTAAAGAGGGGAATGTCTTTGTTTTTAAATAAAAAAGGTAAAGCTCCAGAATGATCTACATGGCAGTGAGATAACGCAATAGCTTTAAGATTGCTAAAATCTCCATCTAAGGGTAATCTCTCTTCGCCCTTGAATCTAATACCATAATCTAAAATACATTGTGCTCCATTATTTGACTCAATTAGGACTGCTGACCTCCCTACTTCTCTACATCCACCAAGAAATCTTATTTGCGGCATTGTTGCTTTATTTTAGATAACTTATTATAATATAAAATATCAAAAAACTTTTTACCTAGTTAAAACAATCCAAAAATATCAAGTTTTTTATTTAGTATTATTCAAACATCGAAAAAAAAGGGATTGAAATATGAAATTAGAAGGAAAAGCTGATATTGGAATTATTGGTGGAACGGGTTCAGGCGTTGAACTTGATAATATTGAGGATATAAAGGTATATACACCCTATGGAAATACATCTGATTTTGTTAAAGTTGGCGAATTTAAAGGAAAGAAAGTAGCATTTATATCTCGTCATGGAACTGGGCATACAATACCACCACATAAAGTAAATTCTAGAGCTAATCTATGGGCTTTAAAAGAATTGGGAGTAAAATATATAATTTCACCTTCAGCAGTTGGATCTCTAAAAAAGGAGCATGATAAACGCAAATTTGTAATCGTTGATCAATACATTGATAGAACTAAAAAAAGGTTCGATACTTTTTATGAAGGCGGGCAAGTCTGCCATATTAGCCAAGCAGACCCTTATTGCTCTTATTTAAATAATTTATTTTACGAAACTGGAAAATCTATTGAGGGGTTAGAAAT
>JAUWZT010000005.1 GCA_030615145.1 Promethearchaeota archaeon
TTGGCGCAGGAACGGGCAGACTATCGATTTCTTGCGCGTACCTTCAAGCTAAGTATGTTTTAAGCATTGATATAGATTTGGACGCGGTAAAGATTTTAAAAGGAAATGTTAAAGATTTGGACCTTGAAGCTGTAATTTTACCCATTTGCGCTGATATTAATAGGTTTGAAATCTCAGCGCAATTATTTCCTAAAGAGTTAAATATCACGACAATTATGAACCCTCCTTTTGGAGTGCAAAAAAAAACCGCAGATAGATTTTTTTTACAAAAAGCCTTCTCTTTCTCGGATGTAGTTTATTCGATTCATTTAGCTAATGAAAAATTTCATAATTTTATATCTAAATTTGTAAGCTCAAAAAACTGGAGTATTAATTACGTATTACCTTTTAATTTAGTTTTAGAAAGGTCTTTTCCGTTCCATACAAAAAAGACAAAAAAAGTTGCTGTAAATGTTTATAGATTTATCAAAAATTAAAAAAATTAAAAAAAAAATAGATTTAATTATTGAAATTTTTTCCAAGAATCTAAATGTTTAGGATAATTAGCATTTGCCCCTAAGAATTCCTCAATTCTTAATAACTGGTTATATTTACAATTTCGATCAGATCTTGCCGTTGCGCCCGTTTTTAATTGTCCTGTGCAAAGTCCAACTGCTAAATCTGCTATGAAGGGATCTTCAGTTTCGCCCGAACGATGGGAAACCATCACATTAAATCCATTTTTGAAAGACATTTTTGCAGCATTTATTGCCTCAGTTAGCGAACCAATTTGATTTACTTTTAATAACAACGCATTTCCCGCTTTTTCTTTGATTGCCTTTTCAAGTATTTTTATATTAGTAACTGTAAGGTCATCATCTACAATTTGTATTGATTTATCGACTTTTGCAGTTAAATTGGCAAAACCACTAAACGCTTTTTCATCAAATGGATCTTCTATTGACTTGAATGGATAATCATTAATTAAGTCAAGATAATATTGTAATAGTTCCCCTTCAGTTAACTTCTTACCGTCAATATTGTATGTGCCATCCTCAAAAAATTCACTCGCAGCTGCATCCATTCCTAGGAAAAAATCGGTTCCCATTGAAAAGCCCGCTTCCTCAATTGCTTCTATGATAACCTCTATGGCATCTCTAGTTAAGGATAAGTTAGGAGCGAAGCCACCCTCATCACCCACATTAGTTGCTGAAGGTCCATATTTTTTAGCTAATAACTTCTTTAATATTTGATACACCTCTGAGACGTTTTGGATTGCTTGAGCGAAATTTGGTGCTCCTACGGGTAATATCATAAATTCTTGTATCGATAAATTATTGCCCGCATGTTCTCCCCCATTTATAACATTGCAGCATGGTAATGGTAATAAGAAATCTTTTCGAGTCTTATTATATGCTAATTCATGGAGATGAGCGAATAATGGTTTCTCAGATAGAAGCGCAGCTAACTTTGCAACAGCTAAAGACACTGAAAGTATTGCATTGGCACCTAAGTTGCTTTTGTTTTCCGTGCCATCAATTGCAATCATCTCCTCGTCGATGTTGGTTTGTTCTCGAACATCAAATCCGTTTAATTTTTTCGCTAAAATATCGTTAACATTTGATACTGCTTTAGTTACGTGTTTACCCAAGAAAGCAGCTCCTCCATCTCTCAATTCAAGAGCCTCTAAAACGCCTGTTGACGCGCCTGAAGGAACATCCGCTCTTGCATAAATCTTACCTACATTAACATCGGTTTCAACTGTTGGATTTCCACGTGAATCTAAAATCCAACGAGACCTAATTTTTGTAATTTTAAAGTCTGTCATTTTAAAATTTCCTACTCTGTTTATTAAAGTTCTGTAATAATAATAAATAAAGAAACTTTAATTCTTAATAATATTTTTTTATATATTATTATAAGCCTTTATTAGAATTTAGTATTTAAATGTCGGCAAATAACAGACCTTGGGTAGAAAAGTATAGACCTCGCCTTTTAGGAGATGTCGTTAATCAAAAGGGGATTATAAAGCGTTTACAACAATTTATTAAAGATAAATCGATGCCCCACCTTATATTTGCTGGTCCAGCAGGTACTGGGAAAACAACTTCTGCTCTAGCAATGGTTAGGGGCCTGTATGGTAGAAAAATGGCGATTAATACTACTTTTTTGGAATTAAATGCAAGCGATGCAAGAGGTATTAATGTTATTAGAACTTACATTAAGGATTTTGCAAAAGCAAAACCTCCGTCTGACATACCGTTCAAAATTTTAATCTTAGACGAGGCGGACAATATGACGGCGCCTGCTCAGCAAGCACTAAGGAGAACAATGGAAAAATACACTAAAAATTGTAGGATGGTTTTAATTTGTAACTATTCTAATAAAATTATCCCACCAATCCAATCAAGATGCGTGGTCTTCCGCTTTTCCTCTTTGAATAAAGAGGACATTAAAGATAGAGTAAAATTTATCGCCAATCAAGAACAATTGAGCCTAACCCCAGATGGGTTAATTGCTTTAGTAGATGTATCGAAGGGAGATTGTCGTAGAGCTATAAATTACTTGCAATCTTGTGGTACTATTTCAAAAAAAATCGATCAAGATATAGTTTTTCGTGTTGCGGGCGAAGTACCATCAGATAAAATAAGAGAAATTTTAAAAACTGCAATTGAAGGGCAATTACAATTTTCCTTGAAATTACTTAACGATATTATAAGAGAATACGGTTTGTCGGGTATTAATATTATTAAAAATATACATCGAGAGATTTATGACTTACAAATCTCAGAAGACCTGAAAATTGAACTTTCTAAACTATTAGCTGAATCTGAATACCGATTAAGCCAAGGAGGTACGGAAGAGATTCAATTACAAGCGTTACTAGCCAATATTGTTATGTTGCATGAAATTAAATAATTTTTTTTTTAAAGCGAATTTTTGCTCTTGTTCTCTAAAATATTTATCCCTTCTCTCTTTTGATTTATTATCGATTAAGAAACTTACATTATTACCATAGTTGATATCCCACAAGATCAATCCAAAAGGATCAGCAGGTTGATAAGAGATATCTTTGGATGGGTCAAATAAATCTATAAATTCTTCATAGCTGATTTTACCAAATCCTACTTCTAAAATCTTAGTTACCATTCGTCTTATTTGTTGTCTTAGAAAAGCTCTGCTTTTAAAATCGAAAATAATAAAATTACCTTCTATATTAATTGATGTCGAAATCATATCTCTAATATTTTTTACTTTTTCTTTTCCTGACTTAGAAAAATTTTTAAAGTTATGTCGTCCCTCTAGAGCTTTACATACCTTTTTCATCTCCTTAAAATTAACTATGGAGTCGTTTTTAATGATAGCTTTTGGATATGGCATAATATATTTGTAATGCCTAAACTGTGCGTTATATCTTGATAAAAAGTCAGTTGGAACTTTTGAATAAGCCCAGACGCCAATATTTTTTGGCAAAACAGAATTTATCTCCATCAAAAATATGGGTTTTTTTTCAGTAATAAAAGAAAATGTAGATCCTCGAGCTGAAACGAACTTATCGGTTCTACTTGCCACCTCGAAACCCGATTTCTTAGGTTCATGGATATAGTTCTTTTCTTGTAAAGCTGTTAGGAAGCAGTCTTCAATAGTTAAATAATTGGGTTGTCGTTGAGAACCAAAATATTCCTCCGCTCCTATGTAATAAAATTTAAAGAGATGTCTTGTTTTTTCCATTCCTAATAATTTCATCTTTAAAATTATATTAATTTTATGTATGAAATCGGAATTTTCGAACAAATTAAACTCATGTTATAATATTGAGATTAATTAATTTATCAAAAAATAAGCTTTTAATTTAATTTAACATTTATATTTTTAAATTTCATATGATAATTTCAGTTCATTAAAAGTGTTTAGAAAGAGAATATGTCCAAAATTTATTCATCATTAAAAAACTCACGAGATCGTTTAAGAGCGAGTATTACAATAAAAACATATAATGTTTTATTTTTCTCCGCATTATTATTAGTTTTATTTTTAACTATATTGATTCGACTTTCACCAGTTGCATCGGGGAATTACTTAATTAAAGCTTTTGACCCGTGGATACAATATTACAACGCCGAATACCTAGCAACACACTCTGTTTTCGATTATTTTAATTGGGTTGATTATAAAAGTTGGTATCCAGAGGGATACGCTCGTGGAAATCTTAGACCTGGGTTAACATTCACCGTAGTAGCTATATTTCAAATAATTAATTCAATTGGAATTCCAATATCCCTTTATGATGTTTGTTTCTATTTTCCCGCTTTTATGGGCGGAGCTTCTGTTTTAGCGATCTACCTTTTGGGAAAAGAAGTGCTAGACCGAAGATGTGGGCTAGTGGCTGCGTTCTTCTTGGCGTTTAATCCGGGGTTTATGCAACGAACAATGGCGGGCTTTTTTGATAATGAAACAATTGGTGTATTTGCAACTCTCATGACATTATATTTCTTTGTTAAAACTTTACGAACAGGTAAAATCCTCGATTCTTTTTTGGGCGGTTTATTTTTAGGATATTTAGCCTTGAGCTGGGGTGGATATAATTTTGTATACTTAATTCTACCCATGGTATGTGGTATTATAATCTTACTCAAAAAGTACGACTCAAATGTCTTAATAGCGTATGCAGGAGTCGAAGGTGTAGGATTATTAGTTTTTTCATATGGTTTTACTTTCAAATATACTAGCTTTTTCACTAGTTTGGAACTATTTGGAATTTTTATTTTTACAATATTACTAATCATTTTTCATTTGATTCATATGAAGAAAGGTGATTATCCTCGATTATATAACGGCTTATTAGACTTATTAAAATGGGGCTTAATACCGCTTATTGTAGTAGGAGCCATAATTATATGGGTAGCACCTGATTTAATTCCATTTGGATTTGGGAAAAGATTACTGAGCGTTATAAGTCCTTTGGTTCGAGATAATTTGAATATTGTTGCGTCTGTAGCCGAGCACATGCCAAGTTCTTGGAGCGTATTCTACTATAATACTTTAATCCCCCTAATGCTTTTACCCCTTGGGTTGTTCTTCTTGTTCAAAAGAGGTAATTCTGCTGATTTTTTATTAATAACTTTTATGATTTTGATCTTTTACTTTACCGGTAGTATGATACGAATAATATTATTATTTGCTCCTGCTGCATGCCTGGTAGGTGCCTACGGATTAGTTAACATTTTGAAAATTTTTGGCAGTTTTTTTGGAGAAAAAAGAATGGGAATCAGTAGGAAACGAAAACGCCAAGTTAAGAGAATGATAGGGAAATCTGAAATTGGCGCGGTTTACTTTATTGTAGGAATAATGTGCCTCACCCAAGTAATCCATGCCTCTAATATGGCTACTTTTCAATTATCACAAAGTCAAATTGCACCAGGAGATTATCATGATTGGGAAGAAACGCTAACCTGGATGAAAACAAACCTTCCTGGAACGGGGGTTGTCGTGTCGTGGTGGGACTACGGTTATTGGATCACTCCAATAGGAAACATGACTACGGTTAACGATAATGGAACAATTAATCAAACGCGGATAGGTATGACGGGAATGGCACTAATGCAAACGAACGAGATATATAGCGCCAAAGTTTTTAAAGCACTAAAAGCAGATTATGTCTTAGTCTATTTTGGAATGCTGTATCCGGGTTTAGGCGGTGATGAAGGTAAATGGCCGTGGATGGTAAGGATTTGTAACGATAACTACGAAACCTATAAAAATTGGGGCATGGAGGAGGATAATTGGGCCCCAAATTCTGTGTTTGATGAAAGCGAATATTTTAACACTTCTCTTTCGATGCCAACAGCAAAATGGTTCGATAGTACAATAGTAAAATTAATGTTTTCTGGAATTGAAACTGACCCCCCATCAGACCCAAACAACATCGCAACCTTTGAGGAATACTATCGAGCCCAGATTCACTCGAGAACAGATGACGCAGGAGATTTATATGCTATCCACATACCAGAAGATGGAGAATACAATTTTGGTGTATTTAGAGAATTATATTTCTCTACAAACGGGATGGTTAAATTATTTAGTCTTGATTATACTGCTTTGGATTCAAGTTTTCAAATAGAAAACCCCGAAGTATTCGATACTGGTTATGCAACTTTCAAGATAAAAAACACAGGATCGAAAAATTTAACTATTTCCGATGTCAGAATAAATGACGAGAGTTTTGAATTCGATTTGGGTAAAGGTAGTAGTACACATATACTAAATGCCCATGAAAATGACTTGGTTTGGGTTGATATAAAAACGAGCAATCAATCCTTTCAAACTAACGATGTCGTAAAAATTACAGTAGAGGCTGAATCAGTAGCCTTGGATAATAAACCTTATCTCTTTACAAATAGTACGAATAATTTCTTTGTTGAAGAAGCTAGGGAAGGAGATATAAAAATTAATAAACCCAATAGTGAAGTTATCCAAATCAATGCGACTAATAGTGAGATATATCTCGAAGTTGAGAATACTGGAGATTCAACCGTGATCTTGAAAGATTTTTATGTAGATAACGAAAATAATACCTTTGTAGATAAGGATTATATATCTGGGACCCCTATATTAGAACCTGGTCAAAAAGCTTATGTCAAATTAATAAATTCACTAGTTCAGTTTTATCCGTTCAACGGAACTGAACATAAAATAGGTGTTATTACTCCAAATAACATCAAAGATGAGCTATTATTTACTTCTAATTATGAAGATTTCAAAATTTCAATTGTAGATGAAAGTAGAATTGCATCACCTGAAGCCTTAATTGCTACTCACAGCGACTTTAGGAAACATATTCCAATTAATTTAGACAATACTTACGCATATACTTACGATAACGGAACTACTATGGTTAATATTAAAATTAAAAACACTGGAGACATCATATTAGGACTCGAATCGATAAACATAACAAAATCTACTAATTGGACATCTGGATTAGAATTCGATCCATTTAATTTAAACCCTGGTGAAGAGAGAAGCATAACGGTAATTGCCTCCGATTATTTGGTGGATCTAAATGTAAATGACGAGCTCGGAATTATAATCACAGGAAATTTTAATGGCTCTACCAAAGCTTCTGATATTGGATTTGTGCATACAATCATCGACAAACCAGATATACAAATTATCGACAAAGTCGAAAATCAAACTATATCTTATATTGCCGCTAACGAGACAGGTAAAATTTTAATAAAAAACACTGGAGACAAGTCAATAACTTTAGATAAATTATATCTAAATACCACAACTATGTTATCATTTGATAGCGATGTAAATTTTGAATATGGAGATATATCTCTAGATGTTCAAGAATGCGCTTTAGTATCTTTTAATATTGCGGGGTTGATGTTAAATGAGTCTAATATCGTTAATGTCAATATAACAACTAACACTACCGCTCAAGTTTCCATGAATTTCTCTGCATCTGTAGATTCATCCCTTTACGATATAAATATTAACGATGCTGGAACAACAGCATCAGATCTTCAAAATGTAATAATTACGATAGAAAATAACGGATTATTCACTGTTACAGTACATTCAGTTTATATTAATGACACATTTATCCCATTGAATAGTTTTACTGAGGGTATTTATGAAATCGGAGTAGGAAATTCAATTCAACTAACAATTAGCATGAATGATCTAGAAAGTATAATTGGCCCCGTTAATTTTGGAGAAATTTTAAAAATATTAGTTCGAACCAAAGAAGGAGCAGAAGATATCCACGAAGAAACTGTAGTTAATTAATTTTTTTTTATTTATTTTTTAGAAAAAATCATAAGTTATGTTTGATTAAAAAATCTATAGACCTATCGTCTATAAATTGGATTCAACTTCATCTTAATTAACTTTAAAATTTGGTGCTTAACTTATGATTGCTAATTTCAAAATTGAATCTGAGTTTCAACCTAGTGGAGATCAACCTAAGGCAATAAAAAATTTAGCCGGAAACATAAAAGGCGGACAAAAGTTTCAAACTCTTTTAGGTGCGACAGGTACTGGCAAAACATTTTCTATTGCACAAGTCATACAAAAAATCCAAAAACCTACGTTAGTAATGGCACCTAACAAAACATTGGCTGCGCAGTTGTATAATGAACTAAAAGAATTATTCCCCCATAATACCGTCCATTATTTTGTTTCATATTACGATTACTACCAACCAGAAGCATATATGCCGGTAACAGGGTTGTACATTGAGAAAGATTTTAGCGTAAATGAAGAGATTGAAAGGTTAAGATTAGCTGCTACCCATGCAATTCGGACCCGAAATGATGTTATAATAGTCGCAACGGTTTCTTGCATTTACGGGATTGGAGACCCAAAAGTTTGGACGGCCATCTCTATAAATCTCGAAGTTGGTCAAATTATTAAGAGAAAGGACATCATCAAGAGATTAATATTAATGAATTATGAGAGGAAAGATATCGATTTTAGACCAGGGGTCCTAAGAGTTAGAGGAGACATAATAGATATCTTTCCAGCTTATTTAGATACTGCTATTCGTATATCCTTATTTGGAGATGAAATCGAATCTATTCAAGAAATTCATCACATATCAAATAATATAATAAAAAAGTTATCTAATTGCAGAATTTTTCCAGCAACTCACTTTATTATACCTGAAGAAAATAAAGCAAAAGCCTTGGTTTCAATAGAAGAAGAGTTAGAAATCCAAATAGCAAAATTCATGAAGGAAAAAAAATATGCAGAAGCACAATGGATTGAGAAAAGAACTAAATTTGATCTTGAGATGATGAGGGAAATGGGATGGTGTAAGGGAGTAGAAAATTATTCTAGACACTTAGACGGAAGACCTCCTGGTAGTCCTCCCATGTGCTTGATCGATTATTTTCCAAAAGATTTTTTAATTGTTGTAGATGAAAGCCACATAACAATTCCGCAAATTCATGGAATGATAGGTGGAGATAGATCGAGAAAAAAGAATCTTGTGGACTTTGGGTGGAGATTACCATCGGCATACGATAATAGACCTTTAAAATTCGAAGAATGGGAATCAAAGATAAAGTATATAATTTTTATGAGTGCAACTCCAGGAAATTGGGAGTTAGAAAAGAGTAGTGGTGTTTCCGCAGAACAAATAATTAGACCGACTGGATTAGTTGATCCTGAAGTGGAGATTCGTCCTGCAAAAAATCAGATTGATGATCTCTTAGATGAAATTCGAAAAGTGATTAAAAACAAAGGGAGAATTTTAGTAACCACTCTTACAAAACGAATGTCAGAAGATATAGCGGAATATTACGCTGAACTTGGTTTAAAGATTGCTTACTTACATTCTGAAGTAGGTACAGTAGAAAGATTTGAAATATTAAGATCTCTAAGGGATGGAACTTATGATATTATAGTTGGGATTAATCTACTAAGAGAAGGATTAGATTTGCCTGAAGTACAACTAGTTGCTATTTTAGATGCTGATAAATTAGGGTTTCTGAGAGATGCAAGATCGCTAATTCAAACTATTGGAAGAGCTTCGCGAAACATAGATGGAAGGGCAATTTTATACGCAGGGAAAATTACTACCGCGATGAAGGCGGCAATAGACGAAACTAACAGAAGAAGAAAGAAACAAACAGATTATAACCAAAAAAATAATATTACGCCTCAAACGATAAAGAAAAGCATTTTAAATTCACTTTCAGAAGAGAAGGAATTCAAGGAGAAAGAAACATCCAAATTAAAGAGAAAAATTAAGGATAAGATTGAAGAGTTAGAAAAAGAAGGAGATAAAGATTTAATTATTCATTATCTTGAAAACAAAATGTTCTTGGCAGCTAAAGAACTTAGGTTTGAAGATGCTGCTTACTTAAGAGATAAAATAAGGGCAATAAAGGAAGATTATTAAATAAAAGCGTGAAATTTTTCTTTTATTGTAAATTGAAGGTTAATAGGAGCAACCATGATTGTAGATTCTATAATTATAAAAGGAGCTAGGCAAAACAACTTAAAAAACATAGATGTTGTAATTCCAAGAAATAAATTAGTGGTAATTACCGGAATTAGTGGAAGTGGAAAGTCATCGCTTGCTATGGACACCCTGTATGCGGAGGGACAACGAAGGTTTCTTGAATCTTTATCAAGCTATGCCAGACAATTTCTTGGTGAAATGGATAAACCAGATGTAGATTCAATAGAAGGATTATCTCCTGCTATAGCTATAGAACAAAAACCCTTGTCAAAGAATCCTCGAAGTACGGTAGGGACGGTCACAGAAATATATGATTATTACAGACTATTATTTGCCAATGTTGGGATTCCTCACTGTCCTAATTGTGGCAAAGAAATAAGACCGCAAACACCTCAACAAATTATTCAACAAATATTAGATTCTATAGAAGAGAATCAAAAATTTATCGTTAAAGCACCCGTTATCCGAGATCGAAAGGGTGAATATAAGGATCTTCTTAAAGATCTCAAAAAACAAGGATATGTCCGGGTTGAGGTAGATGGGATTCAATATACTTTAGACGAAGAAATCCCTATGGACAAGAATGTAAAGCATAATATTAATGTAATTATTGATAGATTAGTAATGAAAAAGGATATCAAAACCAGATTAGCAGATTCAATCGAAAACGCTTTAAATCTAGCGGATGGAATCATTGTTGTAGAAGTTCTTGACAAGGAAGAACAAATTTATTCTGAACATTTAGCGTGCGTTGATTGTAGCATTTCTTTTCCACCTATTAACCATAAAATGTTCTCATTTAACATACCACATGGTAGTTGCAAATATTGTAGTGGATTAGGAACTGTAATGGAATTCGATTACGAATTGGTATTAGGAAAAGATTCTGATGTTCCACTTCAAGAAACTCCGATTAGAAACATACCTGGTTTTGGTACTTTAACGGGATATTTTTGGCAATCCGTAAGACAAGTTGCTGAACATTACAAGTTTGATACCGATAAAACAGCGATAAAGAATATCGATCCAAAAAAGCTGCATAAGATATTATTTGGAACGGAAGAGGAAGTAATAGAATTCCATTTCGAAAGCGAAAACAATGGTTTTGGAAATCAAAAAAATGAAATAAAATCGTCGTATCATGTTGCTAGACCTTTCGAAGGGCTAATTCCTATGTTGCATAGAAGATATATGGAAACACGTTCAGAGTGGGCTCGCGATATTTACGAAAGTTTTATGAATCGAATTGACTGTCCACAGTGTAAAGGTCAAAGACTAAGACCAGAAAGTCTATCAATCATCATAGATAATCTTAATATTGCTGAATTATCCGATTTATCTGTCAAAGACTCATTAAAATATTTTAAAAAATTAAAGTTGAACGAGCTTCAAAAAAAGATCGTAAAGGATGTATTAAAGGAAATTTTAGATCGATTATCTTTCTTAGAAAACGTTGGATTGGATTACATAACTTTAAGCCGAAGATCACACACGCTCTCTGTAGGAGAAGCTGAAAGAATTAGGCTGGCGACTCAATTAGGCTCCCGTCTAGTTGGTGTGTTGTACGTGTTAGATGAACCTTCTGTAGGTTTACACCAACGAGATATTTCACAATTGATACAAATGTTAAAGAAATTAAGAGATTTAGGGAATACCGTAATCGTTGTAGAACACGACGATGAAATTATGCGTAATGCCGATCATATTATAGACCTCGGGCCTTTAGCAGGCGAGAACGGGGGGGAGGTCGTTGCTGAAGGACCTATTGAAGTTATTTTAGAATCAAAAACCTTAACTGGTAAATATTTATCAGGGAAAAAGAAGATTGAAGTTCCTAAAAAAAGACGAACCATTAACGACGATTTTATTGAAATTAAAGGTGCTCGAGAAAATAACCTAAAAAATATTAATATCAAGATTCCTTTGGGAATATTTACGTGTATTACAGGTGTTTCGGGAGCAGGAAAAACAAGTCTGATAATAGAATGTTTATACAAGGGACTACATAATGTTATAAATACTCGCAGTTCGCGTTTAAGCACGGGCGATTTTGACGAATTAAAAGGTCACGATAAGATTGATAAAATAATTAACATAGATCAATCTCCAATTGGAAGAACTCCTCGGTCGGTCCCAGCCACTTATACTAAGGCATTAGATTATATAAGAGATATTTTCGCTAGACTTGAAGAATCAAGAGAGAGGGGTTATAAGAAAGGAAGATTCAGCTTCAATACTAAAGAAGGGCACTGTAAAAAATGTAGAGGTACGGGTTACATTCTTAAAGAGATGTATTTTCTTCCGGATGTTTACATCAGATGCGATTTGTGCAACGGTAAGAGATACAACGCTGAAACCTTAGAAATTAAATTTAAGGGGAAAACGATTTCAGATGTACTTAAAATGACTTTTCATCAAGCTCTCGAATTTTTCGATAGCATTCCAAATTTGAAACGAACCTTAAAAACTGTAGTTGATGTAGGTTTAGGGTATCTCGAGTTAGGACAATCCTCAACAACTCTAAGCGGGGGAGAATCTCAGCGGATAAAAATAGCGAGAGAATTGAGGAAAACTAGTACTGGAAATACTTTATATATTCTTGACGAACCAACAACCGGCCTTCACATGTATGATATTCAATTTTTATTGAAAGTGCTTCATAATTTAGTAGATAAAGGCAATACAGTAGTAATTATAGAACATAACATGGAAATAATAAAATCTGTAGATTATTTAATAGATCTTGGACCTGAGGGTGGAGAAAAAGGCGGAGAATTAGTCGTAAAAGGGACGCCAGAAGAGATTATCGATAATAAAACTTCATATACAGCAAAATATCTTAAGAGATATTTAAATCATAATTAAGATTACTACTCTAAATTTAAGTTTATTACTATTCATTCAATAAATTCTAAATCGATTAATACTTTTTTTAATTATTGCAAATATTTAGAGAAATTTAATTAATTTTTTCAAATAGTGATTGTAAATGAACGCTGAATCAGAATCCAAAACTATCCGCGCTCCAATAGTTTGTATATTAGGCCATATAGACCACGGAAAAACCTCGATTCTAGATTACATTCGAGGGACGGTAGTACAGCAAAGAGAAGCCGCTGGAATTACGCAACACATAGGAGCGTCTTATTTTCCAACAGAAGATGTTAGAGAGTTTTTAAGGAAATCAAAGCAAGAATTTGCTCAAAAAGAAATTCAATTACCTGGAATCCTAGTTATCGACACTCCGGGTCACGCCGCGTTTATGAATCTTAGGAAAAGAGGTGGAGCCATTGCGGATATTGCGATTTTAGTAATTGATGTAACCGCTGGAAACATGCCAATTACGTGGGAATCCGTTAGAATTTTAAGAGAGCGGAAAGTACCTTTTGTTATTGCAGCTAATAAAATCGATAGGGTTTCTGGGTGGAAATCTACTAAAGATGCAGACTTTTTAGATTCATACAATAAGCAAAGACCCCATGTAAAAGATTTTCTTGACGAAAAACTAATACAAATTGGTGTAGATTTCTTACAAGAAGGCTTCAAAGGAATCGATCGATACGATAAAATAAAAGATTTTACTAAAAAAATAGCTATCGTGCCTACAAGTGCTAAAACCGGAGAAGGAATATCTACTTTATTAATGGTTTTAATGGGTTTAGTACAGCAATTTTTAACGGAAAATTTGAAGTTCTCGGAAGGTCCCGCTAAAGGCGTTGTTTTGGAAGTGAAGAAAGAAAAAGGACAAGGCATTACTATGGATGTATTAATTTACGATGGCATCATTAACAAAGGGGACGAATTTATTGTTGGTGGTTTAGAAAAACCTATTAAATCTAAGGTTCGTGCGTTATTAAGACCCAAACCTTTGGATGAAATAAGAGACCCGCGACAAAAATTTGATTTTGAAGAATCTGTAAGTGCCGCATCAGGAATTAAGATTTTAGCCCCCAATATAGACGATGTCGTTGCGGGTTCGCCATTTAGAACCATTGGAACACCTTCTGAGGAAGAAGTGATATATAATGAGATATTGGAAGAAGTTCAGAATATTCGGATAAAAACAGATAAAGCAGGCGTTGTCTTGAAAGCCGACACTTTAGGATCGCTGGAAGCTTTAGAAAATCATTTTACAAAAAATGGTGTGAAAATTTGTATTGCCGATGTCGGTTCAATTAAGAAAGAGGATATTATGAATGCAAATTTAGTTAAACTTCTTGATCCATATTCAGCAGTAGTTCTAGGTTTTAACGTGGCTATCTTGCCCGAAGCTGAGGAACAAGCAATAGCGGATAACGTTAGAATTTTTACAAATAACGTTATATATCGCTTACTTGAAGATTATATTGAGTATGCAGAAATAAGAAAAGCCGAGGATACCGCAAAAGGATTAAGCGAATTAGTTTTACCAGCAAAACTAAAGATGATTCCCGATTTTATATTTAGAAACTCAGATCCCGCAGTTTTTGGTGTAACTATAGAAGCAGGAACTTTATACCCAAAAGTTCCTTTAATAACTGCTAAAGGAGTAAAAGCTAGAAGAGTTCACCAAATTCAAGATAAAGGAAAGACAGTAGAGAAAGCTGGAAAAGATACCGAAGTTGCCATTTCTATTCGTGGCATAGAAATAGGAAGGGATATAGAAAAAGACGAAACCTTATATGTTAATGTACCCGAATCTCATGTAAGGCAATTAATGGGAAAGTTTCTCGATGAATTAACCGTAGATCAAAAGCAAGCTTTACGAGAATATATTATTATCCAACGTAAACTCCAACATCCTTGGTGGGGAATGTAAATATGTCCGAAATCCAAAAATTAACCTCATTATCTAGCAATCAGCTAAAATTAGCTAGCGAGGTTTTAAGCAATGCTTTTCGAGAAGATCCTGTTTTTTCTAAACTAATCCCCAATGATAAGGAAAGACACAAGACTTTATTCAAAATTTTTAAATTCCAGATTAAATATTGTTTGAAACATGGTGTAGTTTTATCCACTTCAAACCTAAAAGGAATTTCGTTATGGTTTCCACCTAAAAATGCATTTATTTCAATATGGAAATCAATAAAGAGCGGCTCACTTTCTCTTATATTTAAAATTAAATGGAAAAATTTACATATTCTAAGAAAAAACGATGATTTTTGTGAGGATTTACATAAAAAATTGGTCACAACTCCGCATTGGTATCTATCCACTATTGGTATTGATCCGAAACATCAGGGTAAAGGAATTGGAAGAAGAATGTTAAGTTTCATGATAAACCAAATTGCGAGAGACCATAAAACAATTTTTCTTGAGACGAATTCAAAAAGAAATGTTATATTTTATAAACATTTTGGCTTTCGAAATTTACATAAGGTATTACCTCCCAGACCAAATACTAACCATCGGAGTAGGATAAGGTGCACAATAAAGAAGAATTAATTCTGGTGTTTTAAATTCCAAAAGGATAAATTTTGAATTCCTTTATATTATAACAACAATTTAAACTTTAATCAATCGCTTCAGACTCTTATGTATGACTTTAATAAATGATATTTTTGAAAATATTTTAAAAGATATTACTCCAACCCAAGAAGAACTCACTCTTATCAACGAAATTTATAAAAAAATCAGGAAGTTATTAGATGAAAAAGCTCAGCAATTAAATCTTAAATATACAAAAATCGAACCTCAAGGCTCTACTGGAATCAAACAAACGCAATTAAAAAACGACTTCGACATTGATCTCTTTGTTGGGTTAGATTATGAACTGTATAGCCCAAAATATGATGGCTTAAGCAGAAATAAGTTAAAAAAAGAGTCCAAGAAAGACTTTCTTTATCTGTGTAATAATTGGATACTAAAATCATTAATTCTAAAAGAATTTCATAATCCTCGGCTTTTATATGCTGAACATCCATATGTTACTGTAGATTATTTCATTAATAATATCAAAATAAAAATTGATATTGTTCTCTATTTTGATTTAGAATTAGAATACATAAAAAAATATGGACCTATAACGGCAGTCGATAGATCACCATGGCACGGTCGTTTTATAGAAGAGAAATTATCAATAGAGCAGAAAAACGATGTTAGGTTATTAAAGCAATTTTTTAAAGCTAATCACAGTTATGGCGACAAAAGTGCTGTAGGAAAAGTTGGATTTATTGGGTATAGTGCAGAGTTACTAATATACTATTACGACACCCTACAAAACCTATTAAACAATTTCAAATTCCTTAAAGAAAAACCTAGCGATTATTACAATAGAACTTTAAAAGAGTTGAGAAAGATTCAACATTTCCAAAACGATTACATCATCATTACGGATCCTATCGATAAAAATCGAAATGTTGCTTCCGCAATTTCAGAAAAAGCATATAAATATTGTAATCAGAGAATATTGGATTTTATGAATAACCCGAACATAAGTTTTTTTAAAATTGATAAAATACCTGAAGTTGAGATTTCTAAGATTGATAAATCTCTCTTAGCTAAAATCTTTATCGTTGAATTAAAAAACGAAAATAAAGAGATACATTATACTATTAATAGAGATAAATTATACTCAATCGGTGAAAACATTAAGGTAACCGGAGAAAAAGAATTTTCTCACGCGGAACGATTTGGCAAAATAGAATTTGAAGTCTACTTTGAAGATGATATTGAAGAATATAATCTAGCTATATTTTGTGAAAAACCTAAAATAACAAAAAATTACGAACGAAGAGGACCTCCAATTAAAGAGAAAAATCATGCTAATAAGTTTAGAATAAAAAATCCAAACTTTTTTGAAAGGGACGAATTCTTATGGATAGAATCTGAAAGAGAATACAAAGAATTTCTTAAATTATTAAAGGATTTTGTCAAAAATAAAATACAAGAGAATCTAAGAGTTGTTAATATTTCAGAATCTTTCAATGTCAAAAGGGATTCAGGTAAAAGGGCAATATATGTTTTGATAAATATGATTCTTCCACACGTTTAATCTCCGATAAAGACATTGAATAAAAATAAATAATTTAAACAAGGAGTTCTGAAATAGACATTTTATTGCCTAAATACATAAAATTTTTATTTTTTCTCGTATTTTCCTTCTCAATTATTGAAAATGAATTAAATAAAAATTAAAGTAGTTTAAAGTGAATTTACAATGGTTAAAGTAAAGAACCCCGACGAGATTGCGCATCTGATAACTGCCGGTTCATACGAAAAAAAACGGTTGTTTAGCATAGTAGCGCACATAGACCATGGCAAAACTACCGCTACCGATTACCTGTTAAGGCGTGCAGGTTTAATGCGAGAAGAAGATGCCGGGCAACTTCAGATGACTGATTCTGACGAAGAAGAGCAGGCAAGAGGTATTACTATTTTTACAAGTGTAGTTCTACTCGCATTCAATGACCCTAGAAAGCCTGAGGATGATGAGCCATATATCCTTCAAATCAATGATACGCCGGGACATATCTCCTTTACTGGAGAAGTCTCACGTGCTCTTAGAGGGAGTGACGGTGCCATAATTCTCGTCGATGCTTTAGAAGGGGTTATGACTCAAACTGAAACAAACATCCGATTAGCCGTTGGTGAAGAGTTTTGCAAACCAGTTCTTTTTATCAATAAAGTAGATCGTTTAATTAGCGAGCTTAAGTTGAGTCCAGAAGACACATTTATGAAAATTGATAAAATTTCAAAACAGGTAAACGAGCTAATCAAAAAGATTAGACCAGAAGGATCTAAATGGAACGTTGATTTTGCTAAAAACAGCGTTGCTGTAGGGTCAGCTAAGCACGGATGGGGTTTTACATACGAAATATTATTAGAAAAAGGTTTAACACCACAAGATGTTTTCGCAAAATATACCGAAGGGGACATTCAGTGGTTAAGAGATAATCTTCCACTCGACGAGCCAATGTTAAGAATGGTAGTTGATCATTTACCCAATCCTGTGGAAGCAGCAAAATATAGGATACCTCATGTTTGGGGCGGTGATCTCAGCTCAGAACTAGGACAATCGCTTCAAAAAAGTGATCCGAACGGTCCTTTATACGGTATGATTACCAAAATATTTTTAGATCCAAGGAGAGGATATCAACCAACTTTAATAGGTAGGGTTTTTTCTGGAACATTCCGACTATCGGACTCTATATATTTGGTAAATAACAGAACAAGTAATCGAGTAAAACGATTGGGGGTCATGGAAATTACAGATCTATTAGATGTCCCAAAAATTCCTGCAGGAAATTTATTTGCTTTATACGGTTTTATTTGTCCCTCTGGAGAGACATTTATGTCAGCTAATGATGTCCCAAAGGATAAAAAAGAAGCCGCACTTCTGCCGTCTTTTGAAAAAATCCAATATGCGTGCGAACCCGTAGTTTCAAGAAGTATAAAACCACGAGATCCTCACGAAATCGATAAATTAGATACGGTAGTAAGTAAGTGGCTTCAAGCAGATCCTACTGCGATGTATCGGCGGGACAAAGAATCTGGAGAGTTCATTCTAAGTGGAATAGATCCGCTTCAAATTGAAATCCTTACCAAACGGATCAATAACCAAGTTCCTATTTTAATCGGTGAACCAATTATAGTGTACCGAGAAAAAATTACCAAGAGAAGTAAACTATTTTATACTAAATCTGCCAATACCCACAACCGAATCTTATTATACATAGAGCCCCTAGATGAAACAACTGAGAAATTAATTGATACTGGAAAAATCACTGATTTGATGAATGATAAAGATAGAGCAAAACTTTTAAGGGAGGATGCAGGCTGGGACGCCAAAGAAGCTAGACGTATAGTAGATGTTTACCAAGGAAGCTTACTTGTGAACGGTACATCTGGTTTACAACGATTTGATAAAGTAAAATCTTATCTAATAGCCGCTTTTAGAGATTGGCTTGGAGAGTGCATTCTTGCAAAAGAACCAGCTGCGGGTTTTAAAATAGTATTTACAGATATGACCATCCACGAGGACACACGACATACTTCCTACGGGCAAATTGCTGGAATGGCTTTTTCTGCTATGTCCTTAGCAATGTTGGACGCTGATCCCCATCTTTTTGAACCTATTCAGAGAATTGATGTGAAAACACCAGATGGAACAGAAGGACCAGTGAATTCGATTATAACCAAGCGACGAGGTAGAATTACGAACGTAATTCCAGAGGGAGAATATGTTAGAGTTCATGGTACGATTCCTGCTGCTGAAACGATTGGTATAGCTGATGATATACGAGGTTCAACTCAAGGACGTGCGTTCTTCGGATACGAATTTTCTGGTTTTGATAAAGTACCTAAAAGTCTCGAAGAAGATCTTATCCTCGAAATTAGAAAAAGAAAAAATATGCCTGATCATCTACCTAATACTTCGAGCTGGGATCGATTTATTTACAAAAAGACTTAGACTTTACTATTATTATTATCTTTTATTTTATTTTTTCCAATTAATTTCTCACGTATTTTTATATTTCTAGATATTTTTCTAATTCCCTGATTAAAATCATTTACATTTACTTCTATTTGTTCAAGTAATTCAGAATCAATATCTTCAGAATCTAAATCAATCTCTAGTAATAACCTATTCATTGCGGACATTGCTGCTTCTTTACACACTGCAGAGATATCTGCTCCACTAAAATTCTGAGTGCTTTTAGCTAATTCTTGTATGGAAACAGATATTTCTAATGGCATATCTCTAGTATGAATTCCAAATATTTCCTCACGACTTTTTTCTATAGGTAATTTTATTTCTATTATTCTATCAAATCTTCCTGGGCTTAGTAGAGCAGCTTCTAACAATTCTAGCTTATTAGTTAGACCAATTACAATAACTCTTCCTCTTCTTTTAAATCCATTCATCAAGGTTAATAATTGAGCAACAACCCTTCGCTCTGCTCCACCAGTTATAGATTCCCTTTTTGGGGCAATTGCATCGATCTCATCAATAAATATTATTGATGGGCTCTTTTTTTCAGCGTCAACAAATATTTTCCGTAATTTTTTCCGTAATTTTTTCTCAGATTCGCCATAAAATTTGCTCATAATTTCTGAACCGTTTATTGAAATAAAATAAGCTTCACTTTCATTAGCTACAGCTCTCGCTAACAAAGTTTTTCCGCAACCAGGAGGACCTGATAGTAAGATCCCTCTTTGAGGCGTTATACCTAACTTATTAAATAGAGATGGGTGCTTTAACGGAAGATCTATTATTTCTCTTATTTCTTTTATCTCTTTATGTAAACCTCCAACATCCTCATATTTAACATTATCTGCTCCTCTTCCTTCATCTTCAGCTATATGTTCACTAATATGTAGAGCTGTTTCGCTAATATGTAGAGTTGTTTCGGGTTTGATCATACAAACTCCACTTGGTCTTATGCTTATAACTTTAAACGTAATCTCTCGACTTATTCCTATTGAGATAAGTATTAAATCATCGAGCGTAACAGGATAATTATTTAATTTTCGTTTAACGAAAGTTTCGAATCTGGGATTGGATTTTATTTTTACGCTTATTGGCGCCAAAACAATATTTTGAGCGGGGTGAGCGTTGACCTTCCGAATTTGGATTGTTTCATCTATACTTGCTCCCGTATTTTTTTTTAATCTAGAATCGATGCGAATAATGCCTAATCCACTATCTTGTGGATAACTCGGCCAAGCGATTCCCACACTTTCTTTCTTTCCAGAAAGAGCGATAACATCACCGGTTTGAATATTTAACTTGTCCATGGTTTCTTGATCAATTCTAGCAATATTACGGCCAATATCTATTTTTTTAGCTTTTTGTACCAGTAAAATTACATCTATGTTACCTTTATTATTTTGATCTCTCATTATAAATAAAATTTGAAACAAAGAATTTAAATTCAGAGCTAAAATTATTCGGTATTTAAGAAGATCTTTTTAATTACATTTTAGCTCTTAAATAAAGCTTCTTAACTAAAGCTTGAAACGCTTCAATTACACCTTGGCCTGTTAAAGCGCTAGTTTTAAAATACCCAAGAAATCTATTATCGATTACATATTTTCCAACATTATAATCTGAATTTCCTTTATCTTTATTCAATGATAAATCGTTTTCATCAATTAGATCAATTTTATTACCAAATAGCGCAATTGGTATGTTTCCACAATGTTCTCTAAGTTCAGTGAGCCATTTGTCAACAAGATTAAAACTTGTAGTTTGTTCTGGAGAGTGAGAAAAGACAATTATGGCGCCACTACTCCCGGTATAAAACTTTTGCCGCATTACATTAAAAGAATCTTGCCCCGCGATGTCCCAAATGAACAATTCGACTTTTTCACCATCGATATCTTCTTCATATTTCGAAAATTGAGTCCCCAAAGTAGAAATATAACTTTTCTGAAATGCATCAGTAGTATACTTCTTAATTAACGATGTTTTCCCTACGGCCGGAGCCCCTATAATAATTATTTTAAATCCAAAAGCTTTTTCAGACATTTTTTTTTTGGAAAATCATTTCTTACTTTTTTAATTAGTAATAATTGAATTTTTTAAATCTTCACAAAAAGATATATTCTGCTGCTTCAGTGTTCAAAAGTATGGATTTGTTGAATAAATAAGGTAATTGAAATTATTTTGTTGTTTTAAAGTAAAGTTCCCTGACTAACTTTTGAAATGCTTCAATAACACCTTGACCTGTTAAAGCGCTTGTTTTAAAATATCCAATGAAATTTTGATCTTTTGAGTATTTTCCAATGTTGAAATCTGAATCTACTTTATCCTCGTTTAGAGCTAAATCTTTCTCATCAATTAAATCGATCTTATTTCCAAATAATGCAATTGGAATATTTCCACAATATTCATTAAGTTCTTTAAGCCATTTATCTACGCGATTAAAACTTGTTATTTCTTCTGGAGCGTGAGAAAACACAATAATTGCCGCACTACTTCCATTATAAAACTTACTCCGCATTGTTTCAAAAACATCTTGCCCCGCGATGTCCCATATAAATAAGTTAATTTTGTTTCCTTCTAAAATCTCTTCGTACTTTGAAAATTGAGCGCCCAAAGTGGCGATATAATCCTTTTGAAATGATCCAGTAGTATACTTTTTAACTAAAGTTGTTTTTCCAACGGAGGGATCTCCCACTACAGTTATCTTAAATTTAAACTCTTTTTCTTCGTTTGACATAATTGTAAAAAACTTCTTGTTTTAATTATTATTACTAAAATGTTTCAAATTATTTTACTTATATACATTTATACAAATCTTAACATTTAAAGAATTAAAGGTTATTATTAATATTATAGGTATTTTGAGAATTAATTAGATTAGATGTGATCTAAATGACCGAAGATCAAGAAAATCAGAACGAAGAAAAAAGCAATGATGATAAACAAGAGTCAACACAAGACCAAGATGATTTAGAAACCTATTTATCAGATATGAAAAATCTTGAAACTGACTTTTCTGATTTGGAAGATCTAGACCTCGACGAATTAAGAGAAATACAAGATGCTTTAGATAAAGTTAAAGAACTTGAGTCCTTAGAAAACGAAGAAGCTATTGAAGAGGGAATATCAAAAGAACTTGAGTTAATTGGATCTAAGCTCCAAACAAATGAACGTGAAGATTACTTAGCACAAAAGGAAGCAATGATTAGCGATTTCTCTGATCTTGAAGAAATCGATTTTGATGAGCTTCAGGATATGCAAAAAGCTATAGAAACAGTAAAACAAGAAGATAGCCAAGTAGCTGGGGAGAATATTCTCCAAACTCCCGTTAGCAGAGGTGTATCTTCAGAATTAGAAGAACGTATCAAACAAGAACTTTTAGAGCGGAAAAAAGAAAAAGCGAAGGAAATCATAACTCCAGAAAAATTTTTAGAACGTACCAAGAATAAACGCGATAAAATTTGGTACCACTCTCTTTATTATTTAGTTTATCAAGCAGAAGATAATTTCGCGAGTAAGGCGTTGCTTTATGATATGCTGAAAGAAGTTACGAGCAAAAGCCCCATTGATCCCATCCCGGAAAATCAATTCTATTTTGGACTGGGTTACATATTGAGACTTACTTTAAATGATAAGCAAGTTGTCAAATATATGAAAGGAGGTAAATTTAAAATTAATATTGGAATAAAAGGTATCCAAGAAATTTTAGAAAAAGTTGGAGAACCTATCAGTACAAGGCCTATTCTAAAAGAAGAAGAAAAGAAAAAAATGTACACAGATTTTCTAAAAGACGAATTTCTTGATATATAGAATTCTTCAATATAATAAAAAATGGTTATCAGTCATGGAAGATAAACCCTCCCTTTTAATTATTGGGAATAGTAATGTAGGAAAGAGCTCAATTACCAAACTTTTGCTTCCAAATCCGAGAAAGTTTAAAGGAAAAACTGGCAAAAAACCAGGAAGCACTTTGCTAATTAAGCCTATAAAGCTACCTCAAATGTCGTACGACATTTTAGATTTACCTGGTTTTGGTTATATGAAAAGTTCTAGCCGACGTAGAGTGGAACATATAAAGAAGCAATTAGTTGTTCACATCGAAAAGCATCATAACGAATATTTTTTTGGTTTAGTAATAATAAACATTTTAAGAATTGAAGATGAGTTAAAAAAATATCACTTTCAAAGTCAAATTACAATTCCGTTAACATTTGAATTAATTAAATTTTTAGAAGAATTTGACATCCCTCTTTTAGTTGTTTTGAATAAAATAGATAAAATCTCAGTTTTTGATAAGAAGAGAATAATCTCTTTATTTATTAATACTGCTAAGGATTATGGACTAAATCTAATTAATGTAAACGAGAAGATCGATAACGATCGCTCTAAAACACCCTATTTAGAATTCTCTGCGTTAAAGAAAACAAATTTAGACAAACTGAAACGCACTATAAATGCACAACTAAAAAATTAAGTTTTAAAACTCTTTTTTGCATTATTATGGGGTAATTATTTTTGGGTCTTTGTCTTTATCCCAATTTACGGCAAACAAAAAGTCCCTACTTACCTTATTTGTGTATATTAAAGGAAAATCTCCAATCTCTTCGAACTTTAGAGCTAATTCTTCTAAATATTCATATTCTGGGAAGTAATATTGAAGTGTTTTATCGCTTTTTAGCCTTTCGTTGATCATGAGCGCTTTTGCTTGTAATGTAAATCCTTTTATTTCAAAAAAATTTGGATTAGCTTTATCAATTAATTTAATATAGTCCTTTATGTAATTTTCAGATAAATTTAAGTTTTTTATAGCTGTTATTCTTACTAAGCTTCTACAAGATAAACTTTCAACTAAATCTAAGGTGTCTGATATTTTACTCCACCCATTTTTAATCATAGGGCGGCAAACTTTTTTATACACCGTCTCATTTGGTGCCGGTAAGGTTATATACAGTTGAGAAGGTAATGAATTTAAACTTTCAATCCTTTCTGGTAGTGTTCCGTTAGTTACAATAAATGAAGTCATGTTGCGATTCCGGAATTCTTCAACCAATCCGCCTATTTTGGGATATAATAGCGGTTCACCATCAAGTGATATTGCTGCGTGATTTGGATTCATGGCTTCGCCATGAACTTGCATTATCTCATCAGGAGTCGTTAATGCTAAATTGAATAACTTTATTATTTCATCTCGTGAATCAATACAGCAGGAAATCTCTTTCTCGACTCTATAATTTTTCAAAGAATCATCTATAGCCGTAATAAATTTTTGATTTTTTAGTAAATTAACGGCGCGGTCAACCTTGTTTTTACTTACATGAAGGTTTCTGGAAAGTGAATTTATATTATGATTTTCATCATTCGATAACATAAAATTGAGCGTGTCCACCATTATTTCGTAATTTTCAAGATATCTTCTTAATGGCAAATGATTTTTTATAATATCACGCTGGTGGCGGATCATTTCATCAACTAGATCTTTTGGCTCGTCCGGCTCAACAATAAATTCACTGCCCAAACTTCCTAATTCAATGTCTCTCCAACAAAATACGCATTGATGGTTGCAGAACGGCATAGAAGGAGTATTTTGTAAACATCTGTGGCTTTGAATTCCAAAAATTCCTTTATAACAATTTCGATTATCTCTACCTGTTAATAATTTTTGTTCTAACCAATGACAAGGTTTAATTGCAGTGTGCTTATTCCTACCTATTATGCGATATGTCGTTTTTGTGTATTTTTCAACAAAATCGTTTGTAATTTTATTATTAACAATGTATTGATTTTTCATATCTGAGTGCCACTATTTTTTCTTCGTATTCTAGTAGTTTATAATTATAGGTAAATGTATTTACTTAAGATATTAAAAATTATTATTTAGAAATATAAGTAGCTCAGTAATTAGCAAGCGACTTATAAAATATAATTAAAAACGGATTTAAATTTTTTCGAACTAAAATGTTAAATAAAATTAAAGGCCAAATGCTTAATTTGGGGTTGAAATTTATCAGCGTTGACGAAAAGATAGTGAGAATGATATTAGAAACTAGCTCTTCAAACATTAATGAGATTGTTATAATGCCCGCAGTTAAGATAGTAATGAAAAAGTTAGCTAATAAGTTACAAAATAAGGTTGTTCATGGTAGAGTTTACAATGGAATATTAAATGGAATTAGAGTAAGTGTAATTCGTTCTCAAGTAGGATGTCCAAACGCAGCGCTTACAATAGAATGTTTGAAACGTTCTAAAGCAAAAGTTATTGTTAGAGTGGATTTTTGCGGAGGTATTTATGGAGAGAATACCGGTATTGATATTGGCGATGTTGTGGTTCCAAAATTGGCTTACTGCGATGACGGAACGGCCCCTCAATATATTAGAGCTAATCAGACGTTATTAAATCAATTAGAATCAATAAGTAATCCTTTATCTACTTTTCAAAATGTAATTGCAGGAAATCACACTATTTTTATTTCAAAACCAAATGAAATTTTAAAGGATTTATTAATCAAAGAAGCTCGTGCTTTTAATCCTGAAAAAGCAAAAGAAGTACTTCTTTGGACGACAGATGCGTTATTTTGTGAAACATTTGATTTTATGCGAGCATTAAAATCAATCAATATCAAAGCAATCGATATGGAATCTTCGATTTTATTTTTGCTAGGTCAACTCTATAACTTAAAAACAGCTTCAATTCTTTCAGTATCAGATTTACCAGGCCATCCTCAGTTTGATCTACTTAACTCAAACGAAATTCATCAAGATATGATGGTTGGGGTTGATAACGCAATTAAAATTTTAATAAAAACCCTTCCAAAAATACAACACACTTTAGTTTAAACAAAGTCATAAACCTTGTAATAATTTAGAAAAGTTAGGTTCTTTGAAAAACTCGTTAAACTTTTTGAGTAGTTCAATATTAACCAAATGTATTTTTTGATTTTGTTTATTCTTAATAGACTTTATTAAATCCAAATCTTTCAACTTTTTCATGTGATATTGAATCGTTCCAGAATATACATCAAGAATTTCTCCTATTTTTGAAATGGCAATGCCCTCCTCTTTAAAAATTTCCTCAATTAATTTTGGGATTAAGGGGTTTGAAAATATCACCTTGTACTTATCGTAATCCTCGGGAACATCAATCAAGAAATAATGCAATGATTTTCCTATTTTTTTTGATCTAATAAGTTTAAATCGTTCTAAAGTCATTATATGTTTTAGGAAGGGTGTCCTCGTAATGCTTAATTCTTTTTCGATTTTCCCATCTCTAGCGTGAATACCCGGATTTTCTTTAATGAAGTTAAGAATTTTTGATAGTTTCTCGTTGTTTAGAATTTCTAACTTGGTTCTTCTTTCGTTGGTTACAATCCAACTCTTTTCTTCTAAACTTCTAATAGCCAAGAATATTTCTTCTTTGCTATAACCTTTCTTATACGCAAGTTTTGCTATGCTCTTTGCGTATAACTTTTCGATTATAGGAAATTTCTGAAGTTCTGCTTCAGAAGCGACTTCGATATCAAAATCAGCGTCGTATCTTTTTAGTTTTAAAATTGTTTGGGCTATTGTTAAAACATCTTTCTCTATTTCAGTTAATTCCTCAATTAACTTTCCTTTTTCTGCTATTTTTGGTTTTTTTACTGTTTTAACCTCTTGTAAAGGAGCGAAATTCAGACGCCTAAATGAACTTGCTTCTAACTCTTTCCTTTTTCTGTTTTCTCCAGTTTCTCTTCTTTTTTCAAGCGACATTTTTTAAGAAAGTCTTTTTTCTATTATTAGGCGTTTTTCTCTAAAAATATTACAAATTCTATTTGTTCCTCCTTATCCAAATATTTCAACTCTTCCACTATTTTATCGTAATACTGTGGTTTAACGTTTTGAAGCTTACTTATTCTCTCGATCAATTTCTCTGGAATGGTCTCGTATAAATTTCTCAACGCTCCGATGTACTTCAGTTGTTCCTCCTCAGCTAAGAAAGCTAATTCTTTTAATATTTCTTTTCGTTGTTTTTTAGGTATATCTAGTTCTAATATCTGTTTTCTCAAATCTTTAGAGATGATGTTAAATATTTTTGAAAAGTATTCCTTTACTACCTTCCTATCCTTCTCGTTTTTAACTGGTAAAAGCGACTCGTGAAGTCTTAATTCAATTTCTTTCTCTTTCTTTTTTATTTCTTTTAATTTGGGAGGTTGTTCTTCAACTTTTTCTTTTTTATGTGCCTCCTCAATAACTTTAACTTCTTCCTCTTCTTCTAACGGAAGCTCTTTTTCAGCACTAATTGTTTGAAATTTCGGTTCTGAGGGTATATTATCTTGTTCTACCAATTGTAACTCTTCTTTTTTAACAACTGCTTCTATTATTTCTACTTTTTGAGCTGGAATGATTTCAATTTCTTTTTCTTGTAATCTAGGTTTTTCAATTAAATCGACAGGTTTTCCTATAAAAAGCAAAAACAATAAAATAGACTTTAACAAAATAAAGATACCTATATTCAAGAAAGCAGTACCTATTGCTCCTAAAATGAATATTCGAAGAGCATCAATACCCGTAAATTCTCGCTTCTCGTGAATTTTAGCCCTTAACTTTAAATCTATTATTAAAACACTAATAGGTATTATAATAATTGCTGCGATTGCAGATAATATACCTATTATAACTAAAAGTGGCAAATTACTGAAATTAAGAAGTTCTTCTTGGGATCTTAAGAAGAAAACATCAATACTACCAGAGAATGTTCCATAAAGCACAAGTAATACAATTACGAAACCTGCTTTTGCTGAAAAATTGTTTATTGAATTTTTAAGTTTAAGACCAAAATAATACGCTTTATGATTGTTGCTTTCGTGGTTTTGAATTGAGTATATAAAAATCAATACCCCTTTAATCAAAAGTATTGCACCAGTGCCGTAAATAATACAACCTAAGATTCCATAACAAATTGCATCTAGTGCAATATCGTCATAACTATCCGATTTAATTTTTGGGGAAATATACTTTGAGTCATATATGATAATTAATACGCCACTACCTACAATTAAATAAGAACTAATTAAAAGATTAATTCCACCAGATAAAAATATTAAATTTAAAATTAAAACTAAGATTGAAAAGATAGCGATTGGAATATAATCAAATTTATTCAGATTTTTTATTGCTTTATCAAGTTTAGATTTCCTCTTTTCCCTAATTGATGACTTGGGGTGTATAGGAGGTTTTACAGGCGCTTGTTTAAATCTTATTCCCGCCAAAGAGAAAGGCGTTCCACACATTTCGCAGTAAACCTGTACTTTATTATCTATAAGTTCAGATAACTCCTTTGGAAAACCATACTTACAAGAACTGCAAAAATATAGCGTTTTATTCATTAAAGCCTCACACTTATATATTTTTTAATTTTATTTAATTTTTTTAATTTTTGAAAAATAATTAATTTATTTTTCCAATCGTTAGTAAATGAACATTTCCCAATGTCGAAAAAGTGGTATGATTAACGCAGAACTTCCGAATATCATAACAGACCAACGCTCTATTTAGCCACATTGCAAATACTTAATTATAATTGAAAAATAAATAGTTAATTTATAGAAGTAAGAATGTGAATATAAAAAAATTGGAGTCCAGTTTTTAAAAAAATTCTTTCAAAATATAGAAACTTTCAGTTCTTCTAAATAACTTTGTAAAATTAATTATGAAATTAAATATATCCAATCTAATTCTTTTACGGTTTTTTGAAGTGAATGATCGTCATTGGTTGAATTATATTCTATGTTAGTAAATAATTTGTAAGCTTGTTCGCGAGCCGTTTTAAGTTGTACTACATCGTCATTTTTTCCGTGATAAGCAATGACAGGCACATCTACCGGATTATATTTTTCTAAGTCCAACACTGATGGCACTAGATATGGCGCTAATAATATCAATTTTTTAACCTTTTTTGGGTTTTGAAGCGTATATAGTGCGCCCATTAAACCTCCAAAACTGGATCCTATTAATATCCATAAGTCCCTTTCTCTTAAAATTGAATTTAACTGGGCCATTCTCTTTTCAAGAAGGTCGTTAATTGATTTTTTTGGTCAAACTCAATAAAATCAGGAGTAAGAATTTCTGGAATTAATTTTTTTAAATACACTCCTTTAAAACCCTTGCCCGAACTTTCAAGACCGTGTATGAAAATAATATTTTTCATTTTATTTTCTCATTTATCCAGATCATGATCGAGGTCTTCAGGTGATAATGGGTTTAATTCTTTTTTTAATTCTCTAAATAGCTTTTTCTGACCGAAAAAAATTAAAAGGAAAAGGATACCAAAATAAACCGTGATTATAATTAGTGTTAAGAAATAATACGCTCTTGTAAACGAGATGAAATGCAGCGCAACTCCAATAATAAACCCCGTAAGCAACCGAGATTCCGTAGTGCTTTTTCTAAATAAGAGTTTCTGAGTCCCCCAATCTATCATTCCTGGTATTGGAAAGAAGATTATTATAAGTAAAGCTATTTCAGCACTAAATTGAGCGTTAATTATCAATTCAGTTAAGTGCGTAAAAAAAACAGACATAACTATTCCTATTATCATTCCTGAGCATCTTGAACAAACATATATTTTTGTCCTTCCAAATTGAAAATAAAATGTATGGTCGCTTGCTTCAACTGGGTGATGTGTTAAGAGCAAATAATATAGATGTCTTTCCTTTGAAGCTAAAATTTTGTCGTAGATAATTAAAAGAATAGGTATTAAAAAAATAGTCGAAATAAGCGTTTGCAAGAAAAATTTAAACCCAAAGTTGATAAAAATAGTTTCCAATTCTAAAGGATTGGAATATAATGAAAGTTGGAATACGATAATTAAAAACATCACAATAAACGAATTGATTACCAATAACAAAAAAGTGTAATAAACAGCCATACCTTTATGATATTTCAACGGCTTATATTTATATAAACCAGCTATCAAACCATATATAGCCACAATAAGACACCAATCTAAGTAAATATTGTTGTAAAACGCGAATTGGTATAAGAGTTCACCTAAAAATCCCGCTATGAACGCTTGAATTGGACCGGCTATTATCGAAAAAAAAGTAAAAACTAATAGCAACAACCCAAAAATTATTGAGAACTCATTAATTCCAATATAGGGTGTGGAAATTGAACCAAAAATTTCCGAGATATATATATAACTCATAATAATAAAAACTGTTATGAGAATGTTCATAAATATCGATCTTAAGCAAAATTTTGGCGTTTTGTTAGCGGGGTCAACGCTCATGCTAATCGCTCTTTAATACTAATAAAAGTAAAATAAATTATATAGGCAATTTTTTATAAAAAATAAGATCTAGTTCCTCAATTAATCCTTTTTTTGTAAGTTCGAAGCCCTTGCGAAGTACGTTTACAATAATATTCCTTCCTGCAGGAACATCTATAATAGTATCGTCTTGTTCTACGACTGCAATACCCTCGTCGTTAAAATCTAGTTGACGCATTAGAGCTTGAAGCGCATTTTCTTTAGTTTTAAACGTAGCTCTCGATAATTCGCTGTAATCTTTTACTTCTTCTTTGACCTGCAAAAATAATATACACTCCTCTACTTGCGAAATAAATAATTTTTTTGTAATTACTTTTAATTTTTTATAGTGTTTATGATTTTTTTTACACTGCCTATCTGTCTGGTCATTTTCTAAGTAGTTTGGAAAATTTCTATTAATTACATCGTCAAATTTTTCTTTGGAAATGTCTCCATTTTCTACAAGTAATTTGGCAGAATCTAGCGCGATTTTTATCTGTTTCAATGTGCCTACGCGGGCTTCATTATCGCTCCAATGCTTATAAAAGGCTTTCACTAAGGGTTTAACTACAAAATTCAACAATCCCACGTTTAATTCTGAATCAATTAGCTCACTCCCAATATCAAGAGATATGCCAGTTTGTGCTATCAATTTTTGTTCTACAATCTTATAATTCCTTTGGATATAATTCATGATTAAATCTCCAACAATATCAATAGTTTAGAATTTTTTTATTACCTTAATTAAATTTTTAATATTTTTTGAATATAAAATTTAAAATATATCATAAATTAATACTTTAATTATCATTCGATGTAAGTGTCGTCTATACCTTCAATAAATTCATTCTTTGTTGCTTCAAACCCTTTTCTTAGCGCTTTAATAATGATTTTCTTACCAGATGATAATGGTAGCGAAAGAATAGATGGATCGTCTTCAATAATTTTAATTCCATTTTCTGTTATTTCTAATTGCTTCATTAAATTTCTACTTGCCACTTCTTTTGTTTTAAATGCAGCTCTACAAAGGTCTCCATAATCTTTTACATCCTCTTTAACTTCCAAAAAAGTTTTAACTTCTTTTAGATAATTGATGAATGTGTCTTTTGAATTATTTTTTAACTTCTCATAGTTTTTATGATGTTTGCTACATTGATAAGTAACTTGATCATATTTTAAAAAATTA
>JAUWZT010000037.1 GCA_030615145.1 Promethearchaeota archaeon
ATTTTTTTACGAAACGCAGGATTACCTGTGAGTCGCTTAGAAAAAAATTCTGTTAAGTTAGCGTATAAATCTTCTCTATTTTTCAAAAGAAATTTGGATTCTATGCTGCTCAGCGTCAAATACACAAAAACTTTAGCGAACACCTCACGCGCTAGCTCCAGATTAGGCTGTGAAATGTCGTCCATGCTGTGCTGAAAATTGTATTTGTGGTTTTTTTTGCTAATCTGCTATTTGTTCGTAATAATTGACTCTTTAATGTTTAGTTATTAATTTAACTAATGAACTTTCGTATTGAATGGTAAATTCAGAGTCTGATTTCGAAGGAATTTTAGTGAAAAAAGATAAAATTGAATTTACTAAAGAAATTGTTGAGAAAGTATATGAATTCCTTCCATCTAAACAAAAATATCTTATTGATGAAATTGGAAATGTACTAGAGCTCGATCCTGTTGGAGTGGTAAGAACAGCTCTGATGAGATTTGAATACCAAATGGATACTTTTTTCTTTAAATCAATTTGAATTCAAAGCTATATCTTTAATGTAATATTTTGATTACGCTTATACATAAGTCTTACGGGAGATAGTTCGGAAAAAACCGAAATAAGTTTGTTTATTCGTAATGCTGTTAATAATAAATATTAAAAAAACCCTATGGATTAGGTCCATAGATTGGAAAAACTTAATAACTATGAGAATTAGTAAGAATTGAATAATTTAATTGATAAATTATTTGAGAAATAGCAAAATAGAATTATGAAATCCTCTTTTTTCTTAAAATATTCACCAGACATACCTGAGACTGGTTCATTCTTAGATATAGATAATATATCAATTAATCCAACGGTTGAAGATTATAGAAATGAAAATTTAATTAATATTGAATTTTTTAACAATTTGATCAAACAAGTTACGACAGAAAAACTAATTTACATTCAAGGTGATAGCTGTACTGGTAAAACTACCTTTTTAAAATATATTTATATTTGGAATAAAAATTATGATGACTCTTATGATTTGATATATATTGATTTCAGTGTTCAAACAATCTTACCAGAGGAATTCAATAAATTCATTTATGATTTAGAGAACATATGGACCTCTAATAATACAAAAAGGATAATAATTTTAGAAAATCTCCATAAATGCTTATTTAAAAAACAATTGATTAATTGGTTAGAACGAAACAAGCAAAATGAAAAAAACAAACAGAAGGTTATACTAACATCTCGTTCTTTTAGTGGATTTGAACTAGAGCAAATTAGTTTGAATAAGAGTTTAGACCAATTAATAGGATCTTATTCAGATTTCTTCAGAAAATTATGTACCAAAAATAAAATGGAGTTTAACTTCTTAGAAGAACATGCGATTTTCACAA
This sequence comes from Promethearchaeota archaeon, assembly GCA_030615145.1. Lineage (GTDB taxonomy): Archaea > Asgardarchaeota > Lokiarchaeia > Sigyniarchaeales > SOKP01 > SOKP01. Next base: position 1,377 of record JAUWZT010000037.1, read on the forward strand.
ATTTTTTGAAAATCCAAAAGAAGCAAACAATACCCCCTTCAAATAACTTCATTAGAATATTATTAATTCTAAAATTCATCTTAAGCAAACCAGATTTAAATATCAATAAAGAAATCAATTTCGAGAAGTTACTTTCTAATGTAGCTAGGTGGAATCTTAGGAATCTCACTGAGGAAGAAAAAAGAATAATATTAAATTTAGCACACCTAACTCTTCATGAATATTATCCTCCGAATGAATATCTAACAGAAAATTTTCATTTCTTTGGTATTAAGGATCTCCAAAACAAGTTCCCTAATTTAAAATGTTTTCTGGGAATTGATAAAAGTTATCTAGGTCTTGCTCATCCTGATTATGGGGAGATCTTAACATATTATAAATACAGGAATGATGAAATGCGTTTATACAAAAATGCTGAAGAGATATTTCAATATTGGAATTATTTATATATGGGAAAAGGAAAAAATTTTCACGCATTTCGAATTTTGGATAATTTAAGAGAGAAGAATAAATATAGATTAGTAGTTAAATTAATTTTTCATCTAATTAATAAAGAAATTATCGATAATGAACATAATGAATTTTTAGACGAGGAACATAATTCTTTGAAATTAAGAGTTTATAGATCTCTTCCTGAATCAGTTAATGAATATATCAAATTGATTGATTTTGAAATAAAATATAATTTAAAGTACCTATCTGCTCAAGAAGTTAATGAAATATTTCGTGGGTTAAAAGATCATTATATCAGTATTGATCCCTTAATATTTGAGAGGTTATGGCAGAGAGAGCTTGATAAATTTAACAAACTTGAACAATCTCTATTAAATAACGAGATCACTTCAGATAAGCTTAATCTTCTAGGAAGAATGAGTTATACTATTGGCCGTATATATTTTCTGAAAGATGAATTAGATAAGGCAAAATATTATTTCAGAAAATCATTAGAATTACGAAAAAAGCAAGACCCTCCAGATATTCAAGGCACTTCCTATCAATATAGGGAGTTATCAAAGATAGCTTTTTTAGAAAATAAAGAAGCTCAAAAAATAAGAGATATGTTAACTATGGCGAATCAAATTGCTGAAAGTGAAGGTGATTCACGTATAATTTTAACATTACTGGCGTGGTCTTTGCTTATTGTACCTAATGATATATTCCTTGAAAGTAATTTTGAGATGAGAGTCGAAAAATTAATGAACCTTCTCACAGAAAAAGCTGAACAATTCCCCTTTCAAGATATAACAGAAGCAAAAGCGATTCTAAGGATTGTGTTAAATAAATCATTAGATTTCTCCCCAATTGAACAAAATACAATTGCCTATAAAATTTTTAACCAATTCTGGGACAAGGATGAATTTTTACCTAGCTGGATAAAAGTCTCAGATAGATTAATTAAACAGATTAAATTTACTAATCCTACCATTTCAATGAGCCCTAACTTTAAGATTGTAGAAAAGATAAGATGGAAAGAAGAAGATTTGTTATACAATCCTATGGTATATAGTGAAATAAAAGCTATAAAACGATCTATCGAACTCGCTAAATGGTCTATTGAAGAAGAGGGGAAGAAAGCAGGGACAACTCCAAAGGTGGGAGCAGTAGTCGTAAAGAAAGGTAAAACTCTAGCCGAATCCTGCCGAGGACGTCTAGTAGGAGAAAATTGGTTAGGAAAAAATGTAAATTCTCAAATTTTTAAACTTGAAGTTGATGGAGCGCATGCCGAATTCTTAGCCCTAAAATGTTCAGGAAAGAATGAAGATGAATTATCTGGCGCTACCTTAATAACTACATTAGAACCTTGTATTAAAAGAGGTATCGAAAAGAAGGCATGCTGTGAACATATAGAAGCAAATAGAATTAAAAAAGTAATAATTGGGATGGTAGACCCAAATCCCGAGATAGGTGGAAAAGGAATTTTATATCTTCAGAATAAAGGAGTGGAAGTTGAGCTCTTTCCTCATGAAGACTACCTGAAGGTAAAGAATCTAAATAGAGACTATTTAAAAAATAATCTAAAAACAATTAAACGTAATATATGGAATCCTAATATATGATTTTGTGGATTTAAATCTAAATTCATAATTAGGGTGCTTTATTAATAATTTAATGAAAATATATATTACTAGGGGAGTGATTTCTCTTTTGATATCATAAATTGCTCTTTTAATAATGATACAGGAATTCTCTTAATCAATAGCAAGAATAATACAATTGCAGGTAATACATTAAACAATTGTTCAGGGGGAATTGGGATTACGGAGCATAGTGATAACACTAGAGTTAAAAAAGAAAAGATATACAAAAAACAATGAAAAATATGGCAAAAAAAACACCACAATAATTGTAGGAAAAATCAGGTGAACTCGTTCCCACTATTTCATCTGCGCGGGGGAGTGCATCACATCCACCCCAAGCAGCAATTTTCTCATCCATTCTTTCCCATAGTCTCTGTTCTTCTAAGAATTCAATTGAAAAAAAATTTTTTAAGAATTCTTGATATGCAACACTATCCTCGTGTGAGCGTCCTGCTTCTTTATCTTTACAGTGCCAATGCAATAAGTAATCTGGCAAATAGATGATGGCTAATTCGGGCGGCCTTCGGCCTACTAATTCATCTCCTCCTACATACCACTCATTATATACTGTCTGATCTATCAAGATCTCTTCTGCTGGAGGTAATAAACTTTCTCCAGGAGCAAGTTGGGATACTTCGGTTGGTAATGGAGTTACTTTTGAAAATTTGCTATAAGGATCATCCCCGTGGCTAAGATATAAACTCTCAGAGATAAAGCAAACTTGTGCATGTGAGTGATGAGACTTCAATTTAACTGGAATATTAACTGCTCGGAAAATTGAACGAAGAAAACCCAGTGTCCCCCAACAACCTGCTGTGATATGAATTCTTCCCAATTCAGGATTATATTCAGAAATAGTACCATTAATGATACGTGATACCGGTGGTTTTCCACGATATTGCCATTGAGCTTCCATATTTTGGGCAGTATTGCCTCCAAAAAAATGAACAAGGTTATCACGACACCAATTAATAATACGCACAATTGTTTGATACCGATTGAATTCAATAAAATTATTTTGTTTAAAAAAGGAATATGTAAAATCAGGAGGAGCGGGAATGGCTTCGCCATGAACATGGTAATAAATATAATATAATGTCCCGTCAGGATTTTTGAACATTTCGCGTCCATCGAGGAGAATCCGAAGTCCTTCTTGAGTATAATTTAATATCGACCATGGCACAACTCTATTAATTTGTAGAGCAAGACAGTGCGCAACATAAGCTATATAGAGGGAGAAAGCTTGAATCGCATCCAGCGCTGTCCTAGTGCCATCCTCATCAGCTAAATCTATCACATTTAGTGGTGGATCGAAAATAAGTAAACATTCCCAAACTCTATTATACCATGCAGATTCAAACGCCTTTTGTAGCACGAGTTTACGAGAATCTCCCCAGAATACATAGTTTTTTGCATCTGGTGTATCTCCAAACACCCAATTAATAGCATTCATAACATCCTGATGATGAGATAACCAATCTTCGAGATTTGGAGGTGAAGAGTAAAAAGGGAAAGGAATAGGGCAAGTAATAAAAATCGCTAAGAAAGTTAAAATTGCAGTAATAGTTGCGATGTATGGGACGTAAATAGAAGGTAAGGAAAAAGAAATGATAAAAATAATTAGAAATAACAACACAAACGGTATTCTCTGAATCAACAATACTATTCTTTTTTTTTTAATTGGATATGTCGCTGTTTTCTCTACCCACTCTTCAAATCTTTCAAAACCTTCTTTATCGATATGATTTTTTATAAATTTCTTTTTTATCTCATCAAAATCTTTTTCAATTTCTTTTTCATCTTTTTTTTCCATTATTTCTCTGACCTTTTTATTAGAGATTATTTTTAAATCTATAAATTAATCCTATTTCAAAAAATTTAAATCTTACTCCGACTAAATTTTTAAACATCCTTATTTGATTTTTGTAGCAAAAATGGAAAAATAAGCTTCAAGTTAATGTGAAATCTAATAAATGTTTATAGTTTAAATCCTAATTTATAAAGTTCAGCTATATAACTGTTTTCTTTGAAACCTGTAATGTAATCATCTACTACTTTCATAGTTTATTTTTAATATTGGATAATACTAAGTTTTTAAATAATTCAAATTAAGAAAATATTGAATTAACAATAATTTAAACCTCCTCACTCAATGAAAATAGTATTACCTAAAAGGCCTAATAAGCCTTTCTCATTTCTTAAAAAAGAAGCGTTTAAATCTGATTTTATATTTAAAGCAATCATGCTAAACTTACTTCTTAGTATTCGTAGTATATAAATTCGATATATTAATGATTTAAGCTTATTAAACAGAAAATATATTTTATACGAGTAAAATTTAAATTAAATGGTAATATTACCATTACTTTCGGAGCAAGCGATAAAGCTGGGAACATTGTTTACTTGACTATTAATCTCATAAAATCTGCACCTTTAGAAGAAGGAACAATTCCAAGTTTTGACATGTTAATTTTAATGGAAATTACACTTGGAATTATAATTTACTTGTCTGTCTCTATAAAAAGAAGAAATAACAAAATTAAGAATTAATTTAATTTCTACAACTGGATTTGTAGTTAGAACCATAAGATGAATCAGGAAGAATAAAAGATCAAGAATTGGAAATAAATATGCCTTTTTAGGAATCGAAACTTAAGCTTATTGAATTAGTGGCACGATTCTAAGTAAAACTTCTAAACCAAACTCAAGATAGATAACTCCTAAAATAGACTCGACTAGCGTCCCTTTTTCGTGATATATTGTTTCAGGTTTGATATCCTCGTATTCTGAGGATTTAAATCTATTAAGCTGACATTTATATAACTCCCATTGGTCGCAATATTTAGCTAAATTGAGATTAGACGCTACTTCCTTCCTTTTTTCGGTAAGCTTGCCGGTGTTAGATAATGAAGAATCCCATAACAGCTGAACGATCGTTAAATCAAGAGCAGAATCCCCAATTAACGCCAGAACTTCGGCAGCTTCTCCAGAAGACGCTAATTCCATCAAATCTTCCTCCTTTAACGGTCTATTTGAGTCGTTATTGAAGTGTGTGTTCAAATCTTCAAATATGTTGCGAATGCTCGGTCTTGACAACGCAAACATAATTAATTCTGGTGTGGTAAACTTTAACCGAAATATAGACTCTAACTTGGGGATAAGAATCTTTTCAATCTTTTCCATTCGTTCAAGTAAGTGATCTAATTCGTCTAAATACCTCTGTCTTTTTGTATGTTTGCTCGTGTGATCGACTGGAATTTCATCTTTTTCTTTTTGAATATAATCCCTAAGCGATTGGGTTTTTCGTGCTAAGCCAACTGCCTTCCATTTTAATTTTTCTTGCATAATTATCAGATTTCTTTTTTTTTGATTTTTTGTTTAAATAGATCCCACAAGTAACGATGGTATGGTTCTTACTTGCATACAGCCGAGACTTTTTAGCTTAACGTTAAATCATAAATCTCAGTCTATATGGGCATTCACTTTCTCTTTTTTGTATTTTTGGTAAGTAAGCAGTAAGAACCTTCTAATTTTTACACGTATCTTTTTCGAAGGTTTTTCCTTTATATTTGCTCGAATCTAAGAAATGTAATGCAAAACAATAATTTGAATAGTAATAAAAAAATCGTATACCATGTCGCTTTTTAATTACGCCAACTCTAAAAGCTCGCAAGAAGAAGAAGAAGGATTGGAAGAGGAAATATTTCGATTCATCCAAGACGAACGAGTTCTTCGAGTGTTATTTGAGCAAAAAATCTTCAAGCTCCGGCAAATTCAAAAAGAGGCCATCCAAAAAGGATTGTTTTTTCGAAAGTCGTTTCTGGTCTGTGCGCCCTCGGGAAGCGGTAAAACCTTAATTGGAGAAATCAGCGCCGTGAACAATGTGTTTCAAAAGTTCGGTAAATCTATTTATTTAGTTCCCTACAAAGCTCTCGCCACCGAGAAATACGTTCACTTCAAGAAAGCTTACGAGCGATTCGGCGCTAAAACCGAGCTATCGATAGGAGACTACGATGTGGACGATTCCCGCTTAGCAAAAGCAGATATTATAGTTACCACCTACGAGAAAATGGATTCGATTCTGCGAAATTTTAGCGACAAAGAATGGATTTTCGATATCTCAACAGTTATTATCGATGAAATTCACATCCTAGGAGAATCCAGCGGTTCTCGTGGTCCACGGTTGGAATCCTTAATAGTTAGATTAAACGAGTTCTTACACCAGCCACAACTAATTGGGCTTTCGGCTACTATTAAAAATCCCGAGTTTTTTAACGAGTGGCTCTCTTCTCTCGGAAACGATACAACGCTAATACTTTCCGACGCACGACCTGTTCCTCTACATTATAGAATAGAAGTTACCCAGAATAAAGACTCTACTATAAAAAAAATAATTAGAACGACCTTAACCGACGGAGGACAGGTGTTAATCTTTTTAAATAGAAGGAAATCTACGCAACAGACTGCTAATAACCTTAAAAATTTGATAAAAACTCAGTTAACCGAAACCGAGTTAAAAGCGTGCAAGAAAGTAGAAGAAAAGCTCAACAAAATTAAGGGAAGGCACGCTGAGTTAAAGAAAACTGTTAAGTGCGGAGTAGCGTTCCATCACGCCGGACTGCTTCCAAAAGAGCGGAAACTTGTCGAAGACGCCTATAGGAAACGCGTAATAAAAGTAATTTGTTGCACCACTACTTTAAGTGCCGGTATTAACGTGCCTGCTCGAGTGGTAATAGTTAAAGATTTCAAGCGATATGTGACTTCAGGACACAACATAAAAAATTTTTCGGGATACTTCGAGAACGGAGACGGGTTCTCTTACTTCATGCCGTTTTCTGCCAACACTATTTTTCAAATGCTTGGTAGAGCGGGAAGACCGGGGTTAGACATCGAAGGGTTTGGCTATCTACTCGCAAGTAATGTAGACGAGCGGGACTGGATCGAAGACCATTACTTCCAGAACGGCTTTCCATCTGAAACCTATACTCCCAAATACAACGATTTAGTCTCTGGACTAAACAAGCTAAACACCCTAAAAGAACAAGTGCTCCTAACAATTTACGAACAGAGACACATTGCCTTGGATTCCTTAAAGAAATTTTTTCAAAAAACTTTTTTTTGGTTCAGCATAAAAAGCAAGATGGAAAAACAGCAGATTCCGATAGATCAGCTCTTGATGATTAAAGAAATTACCCCGGTGAACATTTTAAAACTCCACTCAGATCTTAAAAAAGTAAAAAGTTTGGCAAACAATCACCATCAAATCAAAATTACCAAATTAACGAAATCTAACTTATCAGGATACATCAAAACCGATTTTGGAGTGTTTTTTGCGGAATTTGATATTGATATGGGGATAAGGTGCTCGTGTGGTTTCGAAAACGGAATTTCCAACAACTACTCTGACGATCAATTTTCTTTCGAGTTCTGCGATCACATTACTGCCCTATTACTCCACTTGATCGGTATTCCCGACCAAAACTTCCAGAAATACGTCCAAGACATCGTTCCTAAGTCGGTTAAAAACCAATATGTGCTCAATTACTTGTTCGAAAAAGGATTAATCATAAAAAGAGACAACGGAACTATTAAGTGTTCCCAGTTTGGAAAGCTCATAATTCGGTTGTATCTTTACCCAGTCTCAGGAGTGCTTATTCGATACAAGCTCGAAAACGCCGCTATTGAGACTTATCAAGACATTGTAAAAGAAGCTTACGAAGTGTTAAAAGCAGAAGGAAGGATGCGAGACTACAAGTTGCTCCAACCTATCTTGGAGTGGTGCGACGAGGAGCCAATCGACGACATTTTAGAGCGAAATAAGATAATGGCGGGCGATCTTTACACTACCAAGGACAACTTAGAGCGAATAATAACGTTTATCGGGATTATTGCCGTCCACCTGTCCGAGTCCGATCCAGACATCGCCGAGAATATGGTCAAAGTAGCAGAAATGTCCGAGACGCTTAAAATTCGAGTGCATTACGGGATCAGCGAGGAATTGTTTGATTTAGTTCTGAGGTTAGACAATGTAGCGAGGGTGAGGGCGAGGATATTATACAACGCCGGATATCACACCGCAACTAAGGTAAAAAAAGAAAATCCCTACGTGCTCAATCGAAAAACAGGCTTGGGGATTAATCTGTGTAAAAAAATCGTAGGAAAAAAATAGCGTTATTTTTATTCTATGCCTATCACATTTTTTTGGAGTTTTGGAGCGTTGAGTTTTCGTGACTTTCGTATAATAAAACAGGATACTAGGGGAATATCGTGGCACAAATGGGCGTTATAGCGTGATACGATACGGAGCTCAAAAATTTCAAATGTCCTTGGCATACTCACTACAAAACAATTTTCTTATTTAAATGAATGCTCTGGATTAATTTGTGCAAAAAAATCGTTGGAAAGAAATAAACTTGCAAAACTTTTTTTATAGGGAAGCTTTATACTCTCAATTAACAGAGTTTTTTTCTAAGCGACTCACAGGTAATCCTGCGTTTCGTAAAATAATATTAGAAAGGTTTAAAACCGTTTTTTAGGCTTAAATAACCGTTTTCTGTATTATTTTAAGCTTTTTCTTTTTGAATTAAAAATTTGAAATAAAGTTATTAAAGGAAGTTTAACAATATTTATACTACAAATGCAAAATTCCATGCGTAAACAATACTTGAATGTAAGATTGATTTATTTATGAATTTTAAAGATTATAAGGAATGGTTTATTTCAGTTTTCGGTTCTGAAGCTACAGAAATTATCTTGGACGATAAAAATGAATGTATCAGAAGAGATGAAAAGAAATTAAGGGATTTTTTTGAAACCTATCGTAGAATTGAACCGCTTAAGAATTACGAGAATGGTTATATCATTAAAGGATGTAATGAGTGTCTCTCTAAAGGCATTATCGTTAGAAAACAAGATTGTCCTGGTTTTTTAGGCAAACTCAACGAAATTAAATACGTTATAGTTGGTTTAGAAGCGAACATAGAAGACGATATCCATATTGCATTTGATCAATTTGAAACCAAAGCAAAGGAGCATCTTTTGTTCACGAGATTAAAAAAATTATCTTTTCCTCAAATAAAGGAAAAAGCGTATGTCACCGACATAGCAAAATGTCGCAGCACTAATCTTCATCAATCGCGCCAAAATTGTTTAAAAACCCATTTTCTTAAAGAATTAAAAATGCTCTTAGAACTTAACCCTGAATTTAGAATAATTTTTCAAGGAACAACCGTCGAAAGTTATTTTTCTAATGATTTAAAACCTTTCTCTACTCTTGAGAATGATGAGATAAAATCAAATAAGAACAACAAATTTCTTTTTAAGCGCCAATATTTATTATTTGATAATAAAAAGATTCCGACAGTTACTTTTCCACACGGAGCTAGTCGAACTTCCTATCTATGGGATGAAATTGAAGAAAAGGAAGTATTAGCTATAATTAAATCAAAACTTAAGGAATTACAGTTTGATTAAGGTTAAAGAAAAACTTCGTGGTCTTTACAAAAATCAATAGTTCTTTTATATTTATTTAGTATATTTTTTGATCTGTTAGCTTTTCTTAGTTCTACAAAAATTTCTTTTAATATTTCTTTAACTCTTTGTTGACCGCCCCATTCAAGAGAATAGTTCGTCTCTCTTCCGTTGTTTAACAATTTCAACCGCTTTTTATGATAAGGGATGTTGTCATATTTTTTAACTGTAGAATCACACTTTTTTTCGATAAAAGGGAGACAAGAAGAGTGAAAAGCAACGCCTACCCAATCTTGCGCTTCTCCTAATAAATACGCATCAATAATAGGTTGACCGAATATTTCGTGATTGTTTCCTTTCTTATCAATCTTAATAATAGAAGTGCCAAACGCGATGGCTCCTCGAATTGGTATCCTTCTTAAAAGAGCGTTCTCAAAAATCCTTGAAATCCCACGGTTAAACTCTATAAAAAGCTCACACTTTCCCTCGATATTTTTAGTTCCGTTATCATCTTGATAATCTTTCCACACTAAAATTGTATCGCTAAAGATGAAATAGTCAAGCCTGACAGCAGGATGGCGGTGTATTACGCCATTCATTATAACTTGGAAATCCCTCTTTGTACCTTCTTGAGCAGACTTAAACAGTTCTTTCATTAATTGATGAATAGATTTTAAACCTTTTTGCTTTAATAGCTCTCTAAACCCTAAAACATCTAGCATGGCTACAAAACGAAACTTCATCATAATATAGACTAATTATTTTTCATTAATAAGTAAATAATAATAAAAAAAAGAAAATTTAAAAAATTAATACTTAAAGTATGTTTCTCGTACTTTCATGTTTATGTAGTCAAAGCCCTTAAGGTTAAGAACTAAATTCTTCGGCTTTATGCTGAGGATACCAGAAAAGATAACGTCAACCGAGAGAAAGTCGGAAGTAATCCTTACAAATGGCGCGAAAGAGCGAGCTCCTATGTTTCCCGACATCATCTCCTCAAAGGCTCCCGGCTCTCTATCGTATTTTTCTCTAACACCTGGCATCGTAAATACTTTCGGCAAAAAGGCTTGATAAGGTGCGAGATTAATTTCTTTCTTTAAGTACGAAAGCTCTTGGTAATCGAGGTGTTTCGTATTCAGGTCGTAACAAGTTTCGTAATCGACGCTTTCGGGGGTGAACCACCAAGTAAATAAGAAAGGTACTGCCCAGGTCAGTTTTTCTTGAGCGGATCGAAATCGTATTTTACCTTTCTCCACACTCCAACCATTCAGAATCTCGAAAAAACTAAGTATCACGTGAATTCGCTCGAAGAGTTATACATGTATTTAGAAGAATTTTTAAAGGTCATGAAAGAAAACGCCATTAGATACAGCGAAGTGTTCGTTTCTGCGTTCAGCCCAGAACATCAGCAGTTGTTTTACGAGTTTGGCTTTAGAGCGAGGGGATACGTGCCTTGTTGGACCTATAAAAAAGAAGAAGAGGCGTTCGAGGATTACGTGGTGTTTAACTATTTCGAAGGAGAGGTTCCGAGACCTGAGCTTCTACCAACGGGACAAGAGTTGGTAGATATGTTAAGCGTGCAGATGAATTATTGAGTTTTTAGAGTGTAAAATTCTAGAATACTTTTAGCAACATAGAAAAAGGGCAATTTCAAAGTTATCTTGATAAACTATTGGATAAGAAACTGCTTAATTTGGCACAGGATATTGTCAAAAAGGCAGTCAAGCGATTTATCAGGATATTCCAGGGATGTATAATCAGAAAATAATGGATCCAAATTCAATTGACAAAGATAAATTACCGGATGATATACAAACTATAGAATACTATGAGATTGTTGATAATATTAAAAAATGGATTGACGAGCAGAAGAAACCTGTGTAGATTGCTTTCGTATTTTAAATACTCATAATATATACTTCATTTCTTGGTATTAAGTAATCTTCTTTTTTTTCTGCGGATATAATATTTTAATGGGAATACAATAATAGCAATCATTCCAGTAATACTTGGTAATATCATTACTATTGTAATCAAGTATCCAGGATCGTATAAGATTCGGATAGCACTTAAGATATAAAGAATAAAAAAAATTATATTGAACATATAAAATAGCGACTCTCTCAAAAATTTGAAATTTGCCACAAAATAACACTCAACTATAGGAAGTATCATCAATACTATAAGAAAATAAGATACAAAATTAAAATCAATAAATTCTATTATTCGAGACATAACAAAAATCGGAAAATTAACGAAAAAATTGAATTTTTTCAAATAATTAAATGGGCCTCGAAATCTTGGATCGCCATGTGTACTATACAAAATAATAACTTGAACAGATAATGGGAATAAAGGAAAAAGTATCATACAAAAAATAGGTAAAACTTTATCCCACAAATTCAAAAGGGGACTTAAGCTTATCCACAAGGATGAAGTGATACTGAAATCAATCATAAAAAGAAAAGAAATTATTAAAAACCCATAGTCATCTATAAATCGTATTAATTTCATTATTACACCAAATTCAAAATTTCTACCTATTGATGAGAATTTATAAGAAATGAATTATAAGAAATCAAAATTCAATTTCGTTTCTAATCCTAAGTAAAACTTTTTTTATTTATAAATATCCGTATCCTCGATAAGTAAAAACATTTTAAGACTTGAATTGTATGAATGTCAAAAATTTAGAAATTACTCGGAGGTTAGTTCAAATAACAACCATTATCGCTTCTATGGGGCTTGCTCCTTTAGGGTACTTTACTCCATGGAGTACCGAACGAGTAGTCGAACAAATCCCATTAGGTACGGGCACATACACAACGATCTATTCCGTTTTTCACTACAATATTTACCTAGGTTTAGCCTTCTTTCTTCCGATGATCGGTTTATTGACCATCAATGGAAGTGTAAAGCGATTTTTTAAGCGCGTCAAAGCTGAATCGATCTCTCCTGTTAGAGTATCCCCAACGGAAACCGTCTTTGTTGCCCAAAACAGTTCAAAAAATCAGCAAATACAGCAAGTTGGAGTGATAAAACTGAACTATTGCGTAATCTGCGGTCAGCCGAACGATTACGACAGTAAGTTCTGCAAATACTTTCTCGAATAAGGTTAAATCGAGTAATGATAAATCGAGTAATGACTTCACGATTTCAAACGATATCCCATCTTTTTGAAACTTTTTCCGTAAGCCAAATTTAACCGGAAAGGATACATTTATTTTTATATCTGATTTTGGTTTTATCGGTTTGTTAACGATCTGTCTGTCCTGAGAAAAAGTGCTTAAACTCGATTGTATTTCTTTTTTTTTACCTTCTCTTTTGACTTTTTTGCTAACTTTTTTATTGACTTCTTTAGCAGGGGCTATTAATTTTTCCGACGATCTCTCACTATTTGGGAGTGCTGGCATAGTATTATCCATATCTACACTAGAAAGCTCTTTAATTCTTGGTGTAGTTGCACGCGAATAATTGGAATAGTCGGTTTGGAGTTGTTTTTCGCCTTTTAAGTTCACGTTCATTTTCTTGAGCTTAGCCAAGGCGATGTGCATGTAAATTTCGTCGTGTGTGACTTTACAATAAAGGATAATTACTTTTCCTTCTCGATGACGGGCAGTTCTCCCTTTTCTTTGGATAAACCGTATTTCCGATGCTACCACGTCGTAAAACACCACCAGATCGCACTCGGCAATGTCCAACCCTTCCTCACCTACATTGGTGCTAATTAACACATTGACGACTCCTCGCTTAAACTGCTCTAAAATTTCCAATTGTTTTTTCTGGGACAATCCTTTATCGTCTTTGGATTTAGTCGCTTGTCCAACGAACCTAGTCGGTTTTATAACGCCGTGGTTGTTTACTTTTAGCTTCGATACGATATTTTTAACCGAATCTCGCAGTTTCACGAACACTAAGATTCGAGAACTAGGGTTTCTTTCAAGCTCTTGGATCAGCAATTTTTCTAAAAGGAAATACTTTGGATGGATAAGTTTTTCAGGAGTTAAATCTTCGTTTTTTTTTAGTTCGATGTAAATTTGGTGTAGCCGGTGATCGGAGGCAAGTATTTTAACCGCTTTCGAACTGGTTTTTTTTCGAGCGTCTTGTTTTACCTTCGTCAGATAAATCAATAACACGTCAAGCCCTTGTTGTTCGATCAACTCGAGCATGTGAAACAAAATTAACCCTTGAGCATTTACAGAAAGCGCGCTATATACTCCCGTTTTATCGCTATACCCTTTAACTAACCGGACTAAATCGGCGTTTAGTTTTAACAAGTCTTTGCGAATGATTTTTGAGTAGAGGTTACCGTCTTTTACGCTTATAAATCCTAATTGGGAGAGGTATTGAAGCCTTTCTTCCAAAAGGTTTTGAACGGCATCGTAAGCTTCTTCCATTAGTTCGGTTAAATTAACGCCTATCTTGTAGATATCCATTGGCTTTAAATAAGATTTCACGTCCACGTCTTTACGAGTGCGGGTGTGAATGTTTTCTTTAGGAACATGTAAGTTTTCGCAAAGGACTTTTATCTTTTCTTTCGAAGCGCCTGGACTTGCAGTTAACCCTAAGATCGTTCCATCTGGATTTTGGTCTATGTATTCGTCTGCAATGAGAGTGTAAGCGTAATCGCCCGTGGCGTGGTGAGCCTCGTCAAAAATAATTAAACATGTGCTTTCTAGCGAATATTTAAGGTTTACGAGGTCGTTTCTTAAAGTTTGGGGCGTGTAGAAAATGATTTGGTTTTCTTGAAACAATTCTACTCTCTTCTCAGGATTAATTTTACCGGTTAGGACCACAAAAAGTTCTTCGGGTATTGTCATTAAACTTTTAAAAGAGTCGTAGTGCTGGTTAATTAGAGGTCTGGTCGGAGCCAGAACTAGAATTTTGCTTTTTAAGGGATATTTTTCTAAAGTAAGTGCTGCCACGTAAACCCCAATAATCGTTTTTCCAAGACCAGTAGGGAGCACTACTAACGAGTTTTTAGACGCGCACTTTTTTGCTATTTCTAGCTGATATTTTCTACTCTCAATGTGATCTTGGCGTAAATAAGAAGTTTTTATCCCTTCTTGTTTGCTTTTCTCGGACTCAATCAATTGTTTCACTCCCTTTTAGACGAACTGTATCGTATACTCCTCTATTTCTAATTTTGATACTGCTTTTTTACTTCGCTTGTAGGATTGTATGAGCTTACCCGCCTCAACTGCTAATTTTGAAGGGTAAATCAAACCATTTCCTCTGTGCTCGAAAAAGTAAGGATGTGATCGATTAAACTGTTTTACTTTTTGAGAAAGCTTGGCTCCGTTTGATTTAATATTAAAACCTTTGCCAATTTTTACATGTTGAAAATAATAAACCATATCGTTTAATAGCTCAGCTTCATCTGTGTTAATTTCGACTTCTTTTGGCTCCACCACGCCAATGTTTTTAACTTCGGTTCTTGGTTTTAACATAAGATATATTTTTTCTTTTTTCCACTTCTTTACGAGAATATAACCCTCAAACATCGAGCTAAATAACGCATGGAAGCGAAATACGAGCTCTAACACCTCTTCCATGTCTCGTTTAGACAAGTTGAGATGTTGGGCTAGCTTATCGAGACTAAAGAGACTATTTTTTCGCGTTTTAAATTGTTCCAATGCTGATATGATCTTATGTAATTGATTAATCTTATCGCTTTGAGCCATTATAGGTTATATTTGTCGTGAGATTAAAAAGGAAAAATTTTGGGAGGATACAAAATTCAGCGAATTAGAATTGAAAATTCAAGGCATTACAAAAATATCGTTTAAATATCTTAAATATGTCGTTAACTAATGTTTCTTCTTGTATATTATCTAACAAGCTTAAAAACTATCTGACAGGCAACATCCATTACACCTGCTATATCGGTCATATACAGTGAAAATTCCTGATCCGAGCAATCTGTAATCCAATCAAGAAGTTTATTCTCGTATTTAGCCCGTAATCCATCCATTTTTTCACTAAATATTTCTAAATCTGCAGAAGATATGCTATTTTCCTTAAATTTGATAAAATTGTCTTTAATAATAGAATCGTTTTGCTGCCAACGTTCTTCGCATATATCTTCAAACTTGTCATGCTCTACTTTGAACTTGGCAATGTTAAGAAATTTCTCAAATAATCTAATCCAAGGAGACACGCCACCATTTTCAGACTCCTTATTAAATATATCACTTTTTGAGTCTAAAATATAGTTAGACATTGTTTTTAAAGAATGGTATGGCGTTGCCCAATCAGTAATAAAATGAAAAATCCAACCGAGCCAACGAGGCCAAGACTGATCACCAGAATTATAAGCTTCAGAGGTTTTATTAATATTTTGGATCGACAATTCCTTCGCTCTATCAGTATGGTCAGCAAACCATACAATTGAAGTGGTTACTGCTTCGAGCATATCCTTACGCAACCCCTCTCTGTGTATTTCGTCTGGTTCTACTGATGAAGACTCGAGTATTTGCAAGTTATCAGAACCTATCGTATGAGATCTGTATAATCCTACTAATCGAGCCAAACCTTTATGCGTGATCTCTCTCAATTTACATCTTTTTTATAAATTATTGTTGCCCTGAATTAAATTCTAGATTTTAGAATTCTGTTAATTAAAATAACATTACAATCTTTATTAAATTGTCTTTAGCAAATCTTAGAAAAAATATTAAAATTAAATTTGTATCACCTTGCGAAATGTAAAAATAGTTTATGCAAGAAATACAAATTAATATAATAATAATTAATATCAATTAAACAAGTAAATGCTCTGAAAGTGTAACAGATGAAACGCTGTCCAAAATGCAAAAGTCTTGTTATAATTAAGTATTTACATCCTGATTTCGAAAAACATCGAAGATATTTATACGATAAAGAATATCGACTCGAATTACCCAAGGACGAGATAGAAAAAATCGAGCGAGAAATTGGGGACGAATCTAAAAACATTAGGTGGTTTTTCTGCACTGAATGCCTTTTTAAAGTCGAAGATGATGGAATGGATAATCGTTTAAGGCGTTAAATAAAGATTCTGTCGAGTAAAATAAAGAAAATTGGAATTTTTGCTGTAGCCGTCGTTGTAAAAACAATTTATAAAAAAGTGTCTACAATTAATTCGTGCCGGCATTCATAATATCATACTTAGTAGTATAACATGGAAATTAATTCTTAAAAAGAAGGAAATGCTAAGTGCTAATTAGTAATAGCTAAAATATTAGTTGAGCTCCTAATAATGTTAGCTAAATTAAAACCTGAGACTTTAAAAGAAGTTTTTTTCATTATACTTTAAAATTCTTTTAACAATCGAATTCGCAACAGGTTCTATTGAAGAATTTCGTCCCGATCTT
>JAUWZT010000026.1 GCA_030615145.1 Promethearchaeota archaeon
AACCTTCTTGGCGTTCTTAATATAATCCAAAATGTTATTCACGGGTCTTGCTTTTTTAATGCCTTGAAATTGTACATCAATAACTTTTGGTTCACAATGGTATTTAATGAAATATTCTTCAAAATGCATTTTTTTTGAATCCGTTGTAATAAATGTTTGTACGTCTTCATTACACATAGGTATAAGTTGAGATTTAATTCCAAGTTTTTCACAAATTATCGAGGTTATTTCTGCCTTATTAAGCCCTTTTTTAAATAAATCAGTACGATAAATATGAGTTGCCAAATCTTTATCTCCAGCGTTAAACCATTCAAAACCGTAATACTTTTTCAAAATGCTTAAACAATTAAAAGTTTCATCTTGAAAACCCCATCCCTTTTCTTTGTCCACTATATTGGCTAAAGTATAAGTAATAATATCAATATCGGGGCACATTTTTAAACCGAATAATTCGATATCGTCTCCAGTATTAATAACAATCTTTAATAACGCGGGATCAATAACATTTGCTAGACCTTTAATGAATTTTGCAGCTCCAACGCCTCCAGCGAGTATTAAATAATATTTATCGTTCATTTTTATTCACATGATTAGTTTTTTATACTTTGAAAATTATATCTTTCAATTCTTTACGTTTGGGTATTTGTTGCGTCTTTAACGATTGCCCTACAGTAAAAAATGCCATAGGAATAAAAGAAGCTGGTAGATTCAATGTGCTTTTAATAATTTCCTTAACAAATAAAGGAGCACAATACCAACACGCTGCTAATTCTCTTATTTCAAAAGCGAGAAGCAAATATGTTGCTGACGCGCTTATGCTTTGCACTCCCATAACATATTCGTTTATTTCTCTTTCTTGATCAGAATATTTCTCTAAATCTTGTGTGTCTAAACACAGAAGGATTAAATAAGGAGATCTTAAAAATTGATTTTTTGTTTTTTCGATTTTTTTTTTAATAAAATTTTTCGATTTACCATCTTTTAACAAATCTTCTCCGAGTTTAAAATTTATATTTTTTATTAAAGTTTCACGCAATTTTCCTTGTTTCATTATAATATAGCGCCAGAATTGACCATTATGCGCGCTTGGTGCCCATCGCGCCATTTCAATGCACTCCTTTATCACACTCTCCTCTATTTTTTTATTATTAAACTCTAATTTATAACTTCTTCGTGATTTTAATAGTGTTTCAAAATTCTCTCGATATTTTGCGTTTCTAAACAAATCTAGCTCTCTTTTTCTTAAGATTTGTTTTATTGAAATATTTTCAGTTATGTTAAAATCGTACCCTCTTATAACTACAACTGGCTGTCCTTCGTCAGCCTCTCCCATAATTAATTGAGCTGCAGATGCTAAATTGTCAATTTGACCCACAATAGTACTCTGTAACTCTTTTCCATATAAATCTTTACTCCCTCTTTTATCCAAAATTGGATTTATGCCAGAAGCTCCTAAAGCTACGCCCACTGATCCTATCCTGAATGATCTCCCAAATGAATCAGAAATTAATACAGCAATTTTTTTTCCAGTTAATCTTTGGAGTGAAATTCTAATTTTTTTTGCTTCTTTATCTGAATCTAAGGGTAACAAAGTAATTTCATCCTTACCTTCAACATTCGATTTGTCAATACCCGCATTAGCACATACAAAACCATGGTGAGTCTCAACAATCATTACGTGTTCAGCTTTTATTACTTCCGTAGATTCGTCTAATATAGCTTGTATTAATTCAGGGCTTTTTTCTGGTAAAGAATTTCTCTTTACCAAGGGTGTTATTTTTTTGTAGATTTCAATAGCATTTTGACTTGGTTTAATTTGATTTAAATTCTGTATCCTTCCAAGACTTTTTGAAATTATAGTTTGGGCAATAACTAAAATATCTCCATTTTCTAACGCCAAATTATTTAATTTTAAAGCATTAAAAATAATTAGGGGAATATCATCGCCAGCTTTTATTAGAGGGATTTCCTTAATCGCGATTAAGTCAATTTTTTCTTTCATTTTCTTAAATATTCTTTATTTATCGAATTAGATTTGATAACTCTTTAAATCAGAAGCTTTACTTCTGGCAAATTTCTCAAATTCTTTTGGAATTGCACAACACGCAGATAGAAATTTAAAGTTCACATCAGGATCTTCTACTTTTATCCATTTTAAAGTTTTTTTTGAAGGAATTTCGATCCTCGTAATACCTGCTCGAATTGCGCATTTTTCTATTTCTACTTTTACAGCCCCCCTTGGTCTCATGCATCCTAAGGAAGTTTCTGATCTTGGATAAATAAATCTAATTATTGAAATAACCTTTGCTATATCAAGAGGTTTTGGTCTATTGAATTTTGTTTTAGAATTCTTAGGGGGAATTAAAGCAATTAATACTATTAAAGAGGGATCAAATCCTGATTCTTTTATAAATTTTATTGATTCTAATTCTTTATGGAGTTTTCCGTAATGTAAACCAATACAGATGTGAGGAACTACATTCAATTTATATTTTTGCAGAATTTCGATTGCCCTTTTATAATCCTCCAAATCTTTGTCTAAATGATAAACCTCTTTTATAATTTCCTCGTCCATGTTTATGTCAAAAGATACGATATCTACACCTACCTCGGCTAATTTCCTAGCCGTTTCTTCGCTGAGTAAACCCGTGTGCACATTTATTATTAAGCTCGTTTTCTTCTTTATTTTTTTAATAGTGTCTAAAAAATTATATAAAGGAACTGAACCATCGGGTTGACATCCTCCTGAAATTAAAACTCCAACGCCATCGTTACTATATAAATCCATTAAAAAAGCTTCTAAGTCGTTGTTATTTAAAATTGATATCATTCCATCAAGGTATTCTTTATTACAGTGTTCACAGTGTAACGAACATTCGGTTCCAGTAATACTTATTGCCGGAAACCTTTTATTGGGCATATAAATCTTTAATTCATTGCCAAAATTTTGCTTTTTCAAATTATAAGCAAGTTTAAAAAAAGGTTCTAAATCTTTTGATTCAAGATTTATCAACTCTTCATAATCAAACCAAGTCTGGGTACCAGTTTTAAATTTCTCTAATAATACTCTAATTTCATTCATATTTCTTTAACCATTCAATGTTCGAATATTTCTGAAGAACTAGTTCTTCTGCTAATTCCAATTCATAATCTGTATAAGATCCTTCTTTTAATTTTATCCCTAATGTGGTTTCAAAACCATCTTTTAGAGATAATAGAAAATTTTCTTCATTATAATAATTTAATTGTTCCTTTATCCCAATACATTTAGCAAAAACAGAATTTACCATTTTCGATTTGCCTACGTTATGAGGTGCTTTTAGAACTGAATACATAAGTTCTGGATCGAGTTCTAACAAAATTGTTCCATGTTGGAGGAGATAACTTCTTTTTCTGACTTGCGCATTTCCAGAAAACTTTTTTCCGTCTAAAAAAATTGCGGGACAATGTATAACTCCCTTTTCTGGTTGTAATCCATACTTTGCTAAACCCGCAATTATTCCTGCCTCTATTATTTCAAACTGCTCAATCACTTTCTTGGCATTAAGCCTTTCTAGAAATTTTATAGGACACACAATAGAATATGTAATTTCGCGAGTATTGTCGTGAAACACCGCTCCTCCCCCTGTAATTCTCCGCACGATATTAAAACCCCTTTCAATAGCTACATTCGTATTAACTTCGTTTGAAAGACTTTGATTTCTACCTATTGATACTGTTGATGGTTTCCACTTAAAAAACCTTAAGGTGTTAGGAGATTCTTTTTCAATAACAGCATTTAGAATAGCCTCATCTAATGCCATATTCCAATATCCATTTCTAACTTCTATAGGAATAAATCTCCATTCTTTCAAACTTTTTGCCATTGTCTTTAATGAACGAGCTTAATTAAGGATTGAAAAATATTATCTTTTTCATTTGTTATGAGTTTTCTCGGGTAATTATAAATTGGACCAGAAGGTTTTGATGTATAATATGGACGATTGCAACCTGGACATCCCGATGTTAGAAATGCGCTGGTCTCATCAATAATGTTCCATAAATCTCTTTGATTTAAATTGAATTTGATTATATCGTCGTTAGCATTAAAAGTAAAATCTTTAAGGTTTTTAAGCCCATTTATAAGAAGATATCTTCCAAGCTGTATTTTTCTAAAATTAAAAACATCAGGTTGCCTGAGGTTTTCAAGACTTGTCCCTTTAATTGGTGTAAATGCAAATAAACTTACTCTGATTCTTAGTGTATTTAGTTTGTTAATCGTTGTTAAAATTTCTTTCTGAGTTTCGCCTAAACCAACGATTAAATGTGTAGTAACAAATCCTTCTGAAAAAATTTCTAATGCCGCTTTAAGATTTTGAAAATGATTATCCCAATCATAAGGGCTATTAACCTTTTTACCTTTTACCTCCTCAAAAATTTTAGGCGTCGCGGCATCTAGAGCTATACCCACCCTCTCTACACCAATAAGTTTTAATTCTTCTAATTTTTCTCTCGACATAGGTGGTATTGCGACAGATATTGGTGTATTGCTGTTCTTTTTAAGTTGAGTAATAATTTCCGACAAGTCTTGAAAATTTTGATGGTAATTTAGAGTTTGTATGCAAACTCTTTTAAACCTTTTTGTAGGTGGTAAATAACTAATTTTTGTTAGAAATTCTTTAAAAGAAAAAACTGGCCAACTTACTCGAGAGAGCATCTCAACTGAGCTTTCTGATTCCCTAGCTTGGGGACAAAAACCACAATTTGCAATACAATGCCCCTCTTTATAAGTCATGATATAACAAGTAGTTGGAATATCTTTAAATCTTTTACTTTGATATAATCCAAGCACTGAAGCGCTCCCAATTGAAACCCTAATTTTATCTATTGCCATTATTAAAACGAAAATTTTAGTGAGGAAGACCTTTTTGATAAAGAATATACCTTAATTCAAAAAAAATTTTTTGTTTAAAATCTAAAGAATAAAAATTTCAATTTTTAATTAAAATAATCTATTAAATTTCATTTAAAGTAGATGAATTACAGTTTGCTGTAAACTGTAAACTTAAAGATAAAAGAAGCGGGTAATTATGCTTTGAACCAATTACTAATAGAACCTAATTACAGGAATTTCGTTAAAACTTCATGCCAGTTTGTAGAAGACATACAAATTATGGAGATTTTAAATTTAGATAAAACTAAGGATTTATTAGAGGATTTAACAAAATTAGATGTTATAGGAGCGAGCATAAATCAATTAGGACGCTCTGTTTATGCGTTCTGTAAAAAAAGAAAAGAAAAGAAAAGGAAGCGTTTGAAATCTAAAACACATATAAGCCTGAAATCAAAACATTTAGAATAAATAACGAACAGACGATAAAGTTTAGAGAAAAAAAAAAGATAAAAATATAACTTGTAAATAAATTTTATTAAGGATATGTTTCCGATTGACCAGGCATTTATCTTCACTTCTTTTAATATTATTTAGAATCAATATATTAATTTAAAAAATTTATTTAAAGTCCTAAAAAAAGAAGGAAAAATTACTCTATATTAAATCAGAAGGAAGAACTGGTTTTGTAAGAAGGTCAAAAAAATTATCCATTGAGGGAAATTCACTGTATTTATCTATGATTAGATTGCTCCCTATTGAGTACGAAAAAACAGTTGTAGCATGTACAGGATTATTTAAACGTTTTATTTGATTATCTATATTTTCTTTGCTGAAGATTTCAAAGCTGGTTGCATATCTAAATAATTGCTCTTTGCTCCATTCGTCAATTAGTGCGTGAAATGCAAAGTTATGCAAAAATAAATCTATTTTTCTTTTTACACTGTATTGATTGGTTATAATATCTAAAGAATCTTCATCTAGTTTTTTTCGACAAAACTCTCTATAACTAATTTCTGCCTGATCACGATAAGAAAAAAGCACATTAATGGCTAAACTTGCAATACCTTCACTAATTATTATTTTGGGTGAATTTAGGAGCAATATTGAGTGTTCGAACTGAGATAATTCATGAAAAAGGTATTGTTCCTTGGCGGCAAATTCCGTATGGTGCCCCGGATATCCCTCGTGAGCAGCAGCGGATAAAAGTGAACTCCAATACAAATCGTAACTAGGGTTAACCTCAATTCTGGAAGTGTAATTTCCCAGGTACCAGTTGTAATATGACCATTTTACTTCATTTTCTTTTTTCTTGCTAATTAAATCTATTCTAATAGTTTCATTTTCAGGTAAGAAATTTGTAGACAATTCGTTAGTTCGATTTTTTACAGTTTTTAGCGCTTTTGTGAATAAATCAAAAACATCGGATTTAGCAACCTTACGCCGAATTCTTAATTCTTTCATTCGATCCCCTAGACTTCCAGATCCCTCGTATGCCTTGTTAAAATCTTCTTTTAAGTCGTATAACTTAGATTCATTAACGGGTTGTAAAGAAACGTCGTATAACCTTGAAATTTGATCCTTAACTGAAATTGTAGATCCTTTAAGAATTTCTATGGAGGTTTTCATTGCTACTAATAACTTTTCAATATATCGTATGCGTTCCTTATCGAAACCTTGAGCTCCCAATTGTTTTAATAAATCGTTAGAGTCATTTAACAATGTATTTGGAGCTGTTAGAGCTTCGTAATCTACAATATGCCGGAGTCTTTCTGGGCCGTAATAAAAATCGACATAACCTTTAATATGTTTGTTAATTCTGAGTGCCAGTAGTAAAAAATCTTCTCCAAACATGGATAATTTTGCCATTTCTAACAGATTACAATAATATCTTACATAAAAAGTTTTACAAAACTAATTTTTGATTATTATTAATTTTTGCTGAATTTAACGATTTGGATTTTATTGTAGCAGCTTCTACTGCTCTAATTAATGTAGCTCTTAGTTTTGCAGATTCAAGTTCGTGTATGGCAGTTATCGTAGTCCCTCCAGGGGTAGCTACCATATCTTTCAGTGCTACGGGGTGTATATTCGTTTCTAACAGATATTTATTAACTTGAAATTACAAGATAATCTATTGTCATTATTAAACCAATATATTCTCTAAAGTTAACCTTTTTTATAAAAATATGACTCAATTCAAAAAAAATTTATTGAATAAATTATTCAAGTTTATATTTTTTATTGAAATTATTTTGATGTAAAATGGTAAATACCGAATATAACTTTCAAAAAATCGAGAAAAAATGGCAAGATAAGTGGGAAAGAGAGAAGATTTTCGAAGTTAAAGAAGATTTGAGCAAAAAGGGGAAGGATAAATATTATGTTTTGGAGATGTACCCCTATCCAAGCTCAGATTTACATATCGGGCACCTTCGCAATTATTCAATAGGAGATTCTTTTGCAAGATTCAAAAGAATGCAAGGTTTTAATGTATTATACCCAATGGGCTATGATAGCTATGGATTACCAGCAGAAAATGCTGCCATAAATCAAGGAGTTGATCCCGCAGAATGGACAGACTTAAATATAAAATCGATCCAACAACAACAAAAGCACATAGGGCTTTCATACGATTGGAGGCGAATGGTCTACAGTCACGATCCTAATTATTATAAGTGGGATCAATGGTTCTTTATAAAAATGTATGAGAAAGATTTAGCATACAGACAAGAAAGCTACGTGAATTGGTGCCCAGATTGCACTACGGTACTAGCTAATGAACAAGTTCTAAGCGGTAAATGTTGGCGTTGCAGTTCTGAAGTTAAACAGAAGTTCTTAACTCAATGGTTTTTAAAAATTAGAGAATATGCTGAAGAGCTTTTGGATGGATTAAACCAAGTTGAATGGCCAGAAAAAGTGAAAACTATGCAAAGAAACTGGATTGGGCGCTCCGAAGGAAGCATCATTCGGTTCCCAATTGTAGGAGAGGATCGAACAATCGACATTTTTACAACTAGATCTGATACTTTGTTTGGCGTTACCTTTATGGTCTTCGCACCAGAACATCCTTGGATAAAATTATGGGTAAAAGGGACGGAATATGAGGAGGACTTTGAAAATTTCTACAATGAAGTAACGAAACAAGATAAATTTGAAAGAACCGATATTGAGGTAGAAAAGAAAGGATTATTTATTGGTAAATATGCCATTAACCCCATAACTAAGGAAGAAATTCCAATTTATGTAGGTAATTTTATCATTTATGAGTATGGTGCTGGAGCCGTTATGGCCGTTCCTGGACACGACCAACGCGACTTTGAATTTGCAAAAGAATACGATATACCAATAAAAATAGTTATTCAGCCGTTTGATTATGAAATACATGAGAAAAAAATGATTAGAGCTTATGAAGGCGATGGAACGTTAGTTAATTCAGACGAGTTTAACGGTATGGAAAACCGCTCTGCTATAAAATCAATTACAAAGAAGCTAGAAACATTGAAAATGGGGGAAGATACAATCAATTATAAATTAAGAGATTGGTTAATTTCCAGACAACGCTATTGGGGCTGCCCTATTCCAATTATTTATTGTGATACTTGTGGAATCGTTCCCGTACCTTATGAAGACTTACCTGTGGAGCTACCTAAAGATATAAAGTTCGCTGGTAAAGGAAATCCCCTTAAAACAAGTGTAAGTTTTGTCAAAGTCCAATGCCCAAAATGTGGAAAACTCGCTAAAAGAGAAACAGATACAATGGATACTTTTGTAGATAGCTCGTGGTATTTCTTCAGGTATTGCGATCCTGATGAGAAGAAATTACCATATAAGAAAGATATAGCAGACTATTGGATGAATGTCGATCAATATATTGGAGGCGTTGAACATTCTGTGCTTCATTTATTATATGCAAGGTTTTTCACTAAAGTAGCTCGAGATCTTGGGCTTCATTCGTGCGACGAACCATTTCAAAAGTTATTAACACAAGGAATGATAAATAAAGCCCATCCTTTCTGCCCTGAATGCGAAACATTTGCAAAGAAAGCAGAAATGCACGATAAAAAATGTAAACGATGTGGTTCGGAATATATTTTGAAAAGTGTTAAAATGAGTAAGAGCCTTGGTAATACTGTAGAACCAATTGGAATTATGAATAAATATGGAGCCGACGCAGCGAGATTTTTTATTTTATTTGGAGCTAGTCCAAAATCGGGGTTAGAATGGTCTAATGAAGGTGTAGATTTCGCTTACAAATTTATGAGGAATTTTTTTCACTTGTTAAGAGAACCAATCGAAAAAGTACGAGCAGAGAGTTCCATTAGAGATGAATTAATAACATACAATTTGAATAAAACTATAAAAGTGGTTACGGAAAGCTACGAGAAACTTGCCATACGAGATGTTATAAATCATATTATTCTATTTTTTTCGGATTTAACAAAATATAAGGACGAAGGTGGATTAAAAGAAATTTTCAACGAGTGTCGAGAAAAATTGACATTGCTTTTCCATCCAATTGCTCCACATACAACAGAGGAGATTTGGGAGCTTTTGGGAAAAAAAGAATTTATCAGTTTAGCCAATTGGCCATCGTATAACGGTTCTTTATTAACTGTCGAAAATGAATTTAAATGGAAACTTATGGGCAATACTGTAGATGATATTAACAGCATTAAATTAGCAACTAAAAAAGACAAGTTAAAACACATTAACATAATAATTGCCGCTTCGTGGAAATTCAAATTCTATTCGCTTTTAATGTCTTTAATAGAAAAGTCAAAAAATCAAGGAGAAATCATGAAAAAGATAATGCAACATGACGAGTTTAAAACTTACGCTAAATTCATTAATCAAATAACGGCAAAAATATTAAAAAATATTGGTAAATATCCAAAATATACACTTTCAACTGAAGAAGAGTATCAATTCTTTAAGGATATGATACCAATAATTAAAAAAAAATTCAATTCCCCAATAAACATCGTTTTAGAGAGTGACTCAAAAGAAGAAAAAGCATCCCAATCACTACCAGGTCGACCTGCAATAGTTATTAAATAATATAATAAATTCCTTCTATTGATTTTTGTTCCCTCCTTATATATCAGAAAATATATTTTACTAATAAAACCATAATATTTACTGCACTAATTTAAATACATACACCCAAATCTATATTTATACAATAAAATATAATTTATTCTTCAATTTTCTGTAAAGACACTTAGATAAGATGACATTTTACGAACTTTCAGTTATTACTAACACGGGGTTTCCTTATTACAATTTAAAACTAAAGAGTCCTCCTAGTGGTGTGAATTTATATTTAAGATTTTTTGATTTTTCCCATAGTAATTCTGGTCCAAATATTAACTTAGATCCTATCAGCCTATTTGAGCTCAACGCTGGATTAGTTTCAGCATTATACGAATTTGCTCGAAATATTGACAAAAAAATTGAAAAACTTGAATTTAAACCAAGTAAAAAAGGAGCTTTAAACAAACCTAATTATAAAGGCGATGTTTTAATCACCACTCAAACAGAACCATACTTACTTCATAAATCTGTTAGGGAAAAAATTAAATTAATTTATAACTCCGTGATATCTCCTAAAATCCCCCTTGATTCGGCTTTAGAAATATTACAAAACGAAGAAGATAAAATATTAGATATTTTAACAGATTCAGAAGCAAAAAATCGCATAAAAAAACATAAAAAAGAGATCAATCAATTAGCAAATGATTTTTTAACTGAGATGAATAGCTATGGACTTCATAGTATTTGTATTACTTGTTTTGATCTTTCGCCTATTACTGTATTCGGAAAGAAATATTCTTTGAATGATGTAGAAGCAATTTTGAGAAGGATTGCCGTAATCCCTGAGATCTCGCCTTTAGAATGGATATATCGGCAGTCTTATATTTCAGGCGAACAAATATGGGTGTATGTAATAAAATCAGGAGTAGGTCCAACTATCCACGGACTATTTGAACCTTATTTTTACCTATTATTTGCCGATCCTCAGTCTTATTTAGGGGAATTTCCCGGAAAGCTTGCTGCTAAATTTAATCAAGTTTTAGGATAAATTGATTTAGAAAATATAAACAAAATATTTTATTTAACGGATGTTTCTGCTGCTTTAATTACTTCATATAGTGAATCTGCCTGTAGTGAAGCCCCTCCGACTAAACCCCCATCAATATTCTCTTTTTTGAATATATCTTCTGCGTTTTTTGGTTTTATAGAGCCCCCATATTGGATTCTAACTATATCTGCTGTTTTTTTATCATAGTTTTTGGTTAAAAGTTCGCGAATAAAAACATGAATCTCTTCAGCTTGCTCTGGAGTAGCTGTTTTTCCCGTACCAATTGCCCATATTGGTTCATACGCTATAACAACTTTACTCATTTCTTCGTTAGTTAAATCTTTAAAAGTATTTTTAAATTGATTTTCAATTATTTCTTTTGTTCTTCCAGTTTCTCTTTCTTCAAGATGTTCTCCAATACAAACAATCGTATTTAAACCCAAAGATAAAGCTTTTTTCAATTTTTTATTCACTAATTCGTTTGTTTCTTTAAAAATATCCCTTCTTTCGCTATGACCAAGAATTACAAATTTACACCCGAGTTCTTTTAAGAAATATGGTGAAATCTCGCCTGTAAAAGCTCCTTTTTCTTCAAAATACATGTTCTGCGCTCCAACCATTATATTTGTGTTTTGAACACACTCAATCGTAGAATATAAGGCTGTAAAGGGCGGAACGATCACAATGTCGACAGAATTAATTTTATCCACTAATGGAATCAACTGTTTCAGCATTTCTATAGCTTCTGAAGGGGTTCCCTTATTCATTTTCCAATTCCCACCAATAATTGGTTTCCTCACTTTTAGTTCCCTCTTTCCTTCTTTTAAAAATGTGTAGATTAAATTCGTTGATGATTTAAATTTAAGTTATATTTATGTAAAAAGAGTAATAAAAAAGATTATTCTTCTTTTTTTATTTTGTCTGCTAACTTTGTAGCTTCTAATAGTTTTTTTACTTCATTGACATCTGGAGACATAACTTTTGGTAATCCGAGTTGATCTCTTCTTCTTTCTATAGCAGGTTGCATGGGAATTGCTTTACCGTGTTCTAAAATGGTGGATGCTTGAATAGTGTAATAATCTGGAGCTTCACCTCTTTCAACACTCAGATTTTTTAAAATGGTAAAAATTTCTGTAAGTTCTACTTTTTGAGGACACACCTCATCGCAAGTATCACAAACTGTGCATCCCCATATACTAAACGCATTTTCTCTCCCAAAAATTTTTTCTTTTAACCCAAGAAGCGCATCCAAAATTAGTCTCCTAGGATTATAGCGTCCATTTGTTACTTGTGCCACAGGGCAAGCTCCACTACATGTAGCACACTGATAACAATAAGCTAATGTACTACCGATGTCAGATTGGATAATTTGGTTTCGAAACTCAAAATCTATGGTTGCCATAAATATCAACTTAGTTTTTATAAAACTTATATTAATATTAAATAGCATTAAATTTTAAACTAATTCTTTTTAATTTTAAAAAAAGGGATAAATAATTTAATATTAAAAGAGAGATATCTAATTTTAATTTTGACTTAATTTAGATATCGTTTCTTTAATAATAGCTTCTCCGTAGTTTCCAACCATTTTACCATTAATCATAACTTCCCTTCCTTGTACTTCAACTACACCATCCACTAATTTACCGTTTTTGAAAAATAATAAGGTTGGAATAGCGGTTACTCCAAATTTTTCGCCTAAAGGTCTATTTTGTTCTAAATCTACTTGCAACAGCTTAAATAAACCCTCTCTCTATAGTTTTTCTAAAGTTGGACTTAAAATTTTATATGGTTGACACCAATTTGTATAAATATCACAAATAACGATTCCATTATCGTAGTTATTTGGAAGCTCAATACCATATTCTTTTAAATCTTCGATACTCATCATTTTATTTCAGTTTCTGGTCCTTACTTAATGATCTTTTGAATAATATGATTTATATTAGTCAAAACTAATATTTAATTACTTTTATTAGTTTCTTTATTAAACTTTAAGCTACTTAGGGAAAAAGTAGTGGATTTTTTTTCAGAACTAAATAAAAAATAAAGATAATATAAACCAATTTAAAATATTAAAAACCTAGCAAATGATGAATTTACTAATTTAATGATTTCTTTTTGACTAAAGTATTCAGTTGAGCAATTAACCAGCAAAGTTCTTCGTATGTTGATGAAGATTTAAAAATTTCTTTCGTCTTTATCTGTATTTCGTTCTTTGAAGTTTTCTTTGAGCCTTTTAAAAGCTCTAATTGTAATTGAGCTAAAGTTTCGCATAATTCTTTATATGATTTTTTTTTTTGGGAAATGTCGTTTGCTGCAATCGTTATTTCTGCTTCGAGATCTGGATCTAATCCTGCATCAATGAGCTCCATAGTCTCTTCAATTTGAATTTTTAATTCAGCTCTTCTTTCTATGGCTTTTTTTTGTTTTAATCCTTTGCTTAAAACATCTTTAATGATGATAAAAGCACCATATTCTTTGTTTTGATCTATTATTTGAATGTTAACTTTTTTTTCCTTTTTTTCATTTAACAAGTTTGCCTTATTTATTGTTATATCCTTTCTCTTTTCAGATATGTTCGAACCAAACCATACATATATTGTTTTAAAATCGTCAATTAAATACACATTATCTTCTTTAAACTCGGCTTTATTTATTCTTTTTAATCCTCCCCTTACTCCGACACTATACAATATCATTTCAAATCTCAGTTTATGTTGTTATTACAGAGAATATAAAATTATCTTCTGATTTAAATGTAAATGTAAAAATGAATTGCTTAGATTTTCAAAGATTTCTTTGTTAATATTTCTACCTTTATCTTGGAATCCTTTTTTGCCATAAGTTCCCTAAATGGGTTTAAATCCTTTTCCCAATTATGCATTGGAACTACTATTTCAGGTTGAATATCTAATGCCGCATCAGTAGCCTCTTCAAAATCCATAGTGTATGTCCCTCCACATGGTAATAAAGCGACCGTTATTTTTCTGTCAGCTAATTCTTTCATCTCAGGGATTCTTTCCGTATCACCCGCATGATAAACACTTTTACCTGCCGATTCTATTATCGTTCCAACCCAATTATTGCTTTTTGGATGAGTACCTTTTTTTATAGTATATGCCGGAAAAAGCTCGATTTTAAAATCTTTGTACGCGAATTCTTCCCCAATTTCTAGAGCTTGTCCATCAAATTTTATTAAACTGTCAGCTATACTAACAGGACCTAATAAAATTGTATCATCTTTCCATATCTTCTTAATATCTGACCTTGAAAAATGATCACCGTGGCTGTGGGAAGAAACTATAATGTCAGCTTTTTCTTCACCATTTTTAATATTGTATGGATCTAAATATATTATCCTTCCACTAAACATCTTTATTTTAAAACTAGCATGTCCTAACCAAAAAATTTCCATTTGAGCATCCATAAATAATACCTCTAAATATTTTTAAATTTAATCTAGGTAGTTAGATAAATAAATGATTTAATAGATTATAATTCTTCCTTGAAAAACATACTAATCATCTTTTAAATGAATTGAAAATATTAATATGGATGCATATTTTTCAATAATTATTCAAATTTTTATACCCAAATTGAAAGAAAGATGAATTTAACGAGAGAAGATTTAATTCAGTCAGATGCTACAATGAATCAAATGCGAAACATGGTCTATTATTTAGAACGCTTCATGAAAATCAATGATGTATCTGAAATAAGAGAAAAGCTTAGAAGAATGGGTCGAAATATTGCCCGAACTTATATGAATTATTGGAAACCAATTGATTTTGTAAATTTAGCTAACGTAAAGGATGTAATTTCAACGATTTACAAAAAAATTTTAAATAGCACTGTTTTAGTAGAACTTGATGAGATTGAGAAAATAATAAGGGTTAAGGATAATGATTGCTCTTTGTGCAAATATCCATTTAACGATATCGAAGTTGCGGGATGTGAAATAATTGCAGCAATGATTTCAGAATTTATCTCTCTAATTAATAAAGAAAAATCATTAATAATATTACAACCAATTGATATTCACGAATCTCGAACGTTTGGAAATAAATATTGTCTTCATAGTTTTAAATACACTGGAGGAGGCGCTTAATTATGGGAGCAATTCAATGGCTATTAAAAAAGGTTACTAAGGTATTTGGTAGGAACACTAATTCTTTATTTTACGTTCTTCTTTACCGTGAAATACTAAAAGAGATAAATGAAATTACGAAAAATGAAGAAGATAGCGTGCTTATTCTTCGAGAAATCGGAAAACAAGCAGCAACAGAATCCTGTGAACGTCATACTGCCGTTTTTAAATGGATGCCCGGTAGTCCAAAAAAAATAGTTGAATATTTTGAACTCTTGTGGGTAGTTGTTTTTGGGAAGGAATTAGAGGAGGGGGACTTAACATACCAAGAAATTCCAAAAGAAGGCTCAAAATATAACGATTATATAATTAAAATAAAAAGCTGTCCACTTTGTGCGGGATATGGGTTAGATAATGAAGATACTTTTAATTTTCAAAAGGTAAAAAGTAAAGATAGCGAAGGTTTTGCTTGCGGTTTAACGGGAATGTTAGAGAGCGTTGCTAATTTCATACTTAAAATTAAAAGAAACGATTATCGAATTAACATAGTAGAACAGAAATGCATTGCTAAAGGAGAAGAATCCCTTCAATTTATATGTAAAATATATGACACTATTGAATGGAAAAATCTAATGAGCACTCGAATTCAAGAAAAAATTAAATCTGGCGTTAAATTTGAAGAGAGTCTAGAAGACGAAGTCGTTCAAGAGACTAAATTAGACATCATAGATAAACTTCAGGAAGTACTATCTTTGGATAAAATCGAGGAATTACTCGATGAACCATTAGAAGGTATTAAAGAAAAAGTTGCTGAGATAATAGAAGATAAATTAAACATGGAACCCGAACATTTCTTCAATTACTTTAAAGATTACGAGGACGATTTGATTAGAATTATAGGATTTCTCGCAGTTCACCTCCTTAACGAATATGGGGGATTAATTGAAAAATTTCTCGAAAATGACACTTTTGCTAAAATTGCGGGATATCTTTTTAAACAGCTTAGAGAATTTACGCTATTATTCGTACCCATTGATGTTATAAACGATTATCACCAATTATTAGTAAATTTTCTTGACGGGTTAGCTCCAGCTGAAATGGTTGACAACGTAAAACAATTTTCAGGGAAGGACGATATTAATTTTCTTTTTGAAGGTGCCCAAATGGCACTTGAAAATTTAGGCATTGACTTTTCAGAACTAAAAGATAATGTTTGGGAAGAATTAAGAAAAGAAAGAGAAGATGGTTTAATTTCCTCAGATCAATCAATGATAGAAAAAACCGAAGAAAATATCCCAAAACTTATTAAAATTATGCAAGAAATCTTAATGCTATTCAGCGATATTTTAACCCTCCCTATAAGAGTATTAATTTCTGAAGGCCATTATGGTCTGAAAACAGCTATAAATTCGGTTGTATCTGAAGAAGAAGGGCTGTTTGGTAGTATCAAAGACAGAATTGATACGATTTTTGATTATGTTCAAGAAATAAGGCAATAATTAAAGAAAATAATAAAAAAAAATTAAAAATAAATTTTAGCTTTTTAATCCTAAATACATCCACAAAGCAAAAGTCATCATTAATCCTCGAACGAATCCGATCGCTATACCAGGGGGAACTATTGAATCTAATGCTCCACAAACCACAAATATAGTAAAACCTAATCCTAAGTAAATAAATTTTTTTCTCAAATCTCCAGTTGCTTGTTTGGCTTTTATAAAAAAACCAACACCAAGTAAAATTAATGCAGAAAGAAGAAAGAAAGCAATCATTAAAAATGTAGGATGCGTTCTGATAAAACTCGCATCTATCAAATCCTCACCCGGCAAAAATCCTGGATCAGTGAAAACATTCCATGTAAAAGAAGCGTCTGTTTGAAACCATAAAAAGTACTCAAAAATTAATCCTAATACTATAAATATTCCAACAATCACCCATTTTCTCTTTGGAAACATTAACGATCCGCCAAGATACATTGCTACTACTAACACAGGAGCAACCCAGAGATAACTCAGAAGGGAATATAATTGAGTTGGTTCAATATTTGTATGATAGAAAAAAACTAAGATAAAATCTATAAAAGGTCCCAACCACAAGAAACCAACAAAAAACATTGTCAAACCAGCCCAACCTAATAATTTCGCTCCTAACTTTCTCGCTCGATAAAATGATAATAAACCAAAGATAGTACAGGATAGGATTATTCCCGATGCTGTAATACCATCAAGCAATCCAAAAACAGATACCATTTTAATATCACATTTTTTTTTTAATTAATATTTAAATTGTATATATTATATTGTGGCTTTTGTATTTATAATTATAATTATTTCTTGATTGAATTCAATCTTTTTTTCTCATTAAAAAGATTAATTACTATTTCATTCAAAATAATCCTTTATTTTATAAAAATCGATAATTTTTATAGTATAATGAATAAATTAATATGAAAATTAAATTCTATAAATTCAACAAAAACTATCTAAATTTTAGAGGTTTTATTATGAGAAATCTAACAAAAAAAGCAGTAACAAAATTGTCAGTTTTTATTCCGCTTACTATCATCTTAATGACTATCTTTTCGTTGCCCTTAATGGGGTTACCCCCATTAGGGGATCTCCTATTTCCCGGAAACGGAGTCTGGAAAGTTCCAGGAGAGCTTCCAGCGGCAGAACGGTTAAACATTCCTGGTTTAAGAGGGGAAGTAACCGTTATTCGCGATGAATGGGGCATACCTCATATTTATGCTTCTTACGAGGAAGATCTCTTTTTTGCTCAAGGCTATTGTCATGCTCAGGATAGACTCTTCCAAATGGATATGACACGTCGCCAAGTACGAGGAAAGTTGTCAGAAGTACTAGGTAAGGATTTATTAACTGTAGATAAATTCATGCTTGCTATTGGGATGGAAGATTGGGCAATTAAAACCGACGAATTGTTTAGGAAAATGCATAATAATGGAACGCTCGAATTCTACAGTTCATTTGAAAGGTATATTGATGGAATAAATTACTACATTGGGTCGCACGAAGATGTCAAACCATTAGAATATCATTTAATGGGCTTCGAACCTACTGAATGGAGTACTATTGATACTTTATGCTTAGTCCAAGAAATGGCGAGGCAAATGTCTTGGAATTATAATGATTTGGATAGATACACCACTCTACTTGCATTGAATAATATTAATCTTACTTATTATAACGAATTATTTGGACTTACTTTACCGTACCAAATTCCTATTATCCCTGACTACGGAGAATTCCCAGAAAGTCCAATGAAAGCTGGATTTGAATTAAATCCTAGTTTTGCTTTAAAAACCGAAATTCAGAACTTCTTAGATAATGTCCAAAAAATAGACTCGGAGAAAACCTTGATGGAAAACCAAAAAGATCAAATAATTGGTTCAAACAATTGGGTTGTAAATGGCACTTTAAGCAATACCGGAGCACCAATCCTATGCAACGATATGCACCTTGGTTGGATGATGCCCGGAGTATGGTATGAGCAGCATTTAAGAGCTGAAGATACTGGTTTTCATGTATATGGATTTATAATACCCGGAATGCCTGGTGTTGCCGTAGGTCATAACGAAAGGGTCGGTTGGGGGTTCACCAACACGGGTTACGATGTTTTAGATTGGTACTACTATAACACAGATGGACCAAATCAATACATTTACAACGGGACTTCAACTGCCTATACTGAAAAAAGTTATAGCATTAATGTTAAAGGTCAAGAATCTGTAGAGTTCAATGTTAGACATACTGTTCACGGACCTGTGCTAAGCGATTTACGCGATTTTGGATTGCCTAAATCTTTAGGAGATATAGTTTTAGCACCAAAATGGACTGCTAATGGTTATTTCTTCAACGTACTTGCAGGTAATGGTTTCGATCGAGCGGAAAATAGAGAAGATTTCGACGAAGCCTCAAAAGACTGGACACTTCTCGCGCAAAATATAGTTTATGCAGATGTCGATGGAAATATTGCTATCCGACCAACAGGAAAAGTTCCAATTCGAGACGATTCTAAAATTCCAATGGGCCATTTTGGTAACGGAACTCTTCCATACAACGGTTCCAATGGGGAAGGAGAATGGATTGGTTACATACCCTTCGAAGATTTGCCTAATTCTCTAAATCCGAATCAGAAATATTTAGCTTCCGCTAATCAAATCGTAGCAGGACCAGAATACAATAGTTATTTCTTACAAAATGAATACGCAGACGGATATAGAGCCAGAAGGATAAATGAACTACTTATGAATGCTGCTGATGGATCTATAAGTGTTGAAAGCATGAAAACAGTCCAAAATGATGTGAATTCAACGGCTGCGAGAGCCTTTATTCCAGAGTTAATTGAAGTTATATACGCTTCTTATGGTCCTACACCTCCTACGATAATCAATAATGTTCTCACAGAATTAGAAAGTTGGCAATTTGTAATGGATAAAGAAAAAGCTGCACCAACTATTTACCGCAAGTGGAGAGATTATTTCCAAGATTTTACTTTTAACGACGAAAAGGAAACATATAATTTTACAGCACGAACAAGAATAGTTGTTTTAGAATATTTAATGAAGGAAGACAAATCTTCCCATTGGTTTAATAATGTTTCCACACCATTGAAAATCGAGACTAGAAACGAAATAATGATGTTAGCATTAGACGCCACAATTGACTGGTTAGAAAAATATTATGGCTCTGAGGACCCATCAACTTGGAGGTGGGGCGATCTACATCAACTTTATTTTCCATCTCTTACGGGGTTAGATCCACTAAGTAAAGGACCTTATGAAGCTGATGGAGAAGGGTACACAATCAATCCGGCTTGGGTAAATATTGACAATGGAGTTGGAATTGCGAGAGGTGGAGCATCTGAACGCTTAATTATAGACTTTAGCAACCTGAATAACTCTTTAAGCGTTATTCCATCGGGGCAACGAGGGCTTTCAAACTCAAAACATTATTCAGATCAACTAGAACAACTGTTCTTACAAGGAAAATATCACTATCAATATTTTACGA
Organism: Promethearchaeota archaeon; assembly: GCA_030615145.1. Taxonomy (GTDB): domain Archaea; phylum Asgardarchaeota; class Lokiarchaeia; order Sigyniarchaeales; family SOKP01; genus SOKP01. The sequence goes on from JAUWZT010000026.1 coordinate 20,076, forward strand.
ATACATTATATAACTTTCCTACTAGTTCAATTGAATCTCAATTATTTTTCTTTCCAATAGGAGGTTAAAAAGATGGAAATAGAAAAGAGAACTTTTTTCATAAGTGTAGTCGTTGTTTTATGTCTAACTATGCTATTAACACTAGTTCCAGTTTGGCAGTTAGTCATAATCCCGTGTATTGTTGGGGGAATGCTTAACAAATCGTTAAAATATGGTGTTCTAAGCGGTTTTATCGGAGTTACACTTTCGTGGGGGATTTATGTTTTAGTTGGAGTGATTACAAGAAACGCGTACATTATACTTGACCAGTTTGGAGCGTTAATTTTTGGAGAAGGATTTGGCTGGCTAATTTTAATACTCATAATCCTTTTAGCTGCTATTTTTGGGGCTATAGGTGGCGGAATTGGCAACGGTTTCATGACTCTGATTAACGTTTACCTCGAGAAGCATCCTTATAGAGATTCAAAAACAAAATCAGAATAGCAATAAAAGGAAAATTAAACAAAATTTGGGTAATTTTATAAATGAATGAAGAATTATAAAGTCTTTCAACGCTCTTCGCTTATAAAATCTCTCTACCCGCTTTTTTTTATCTTTCACCTCATTAACGCTAAGTTTTTGTTTTAATATTTGAGATTTTTATCGGTCTTGAATTAATCACTATTGGCTGCAATGATTTGAGTTAGATCGCTCCATTCTTCATCCAAAAGATATTTAAGCCAAGTCATATTACTATTACACATGGTTGGAAGAAGAAATAGGTTTTATG
>JAUWZT010000203.1 GCA_030615145.1 Promethearchaeota archaeon
GCTATATTATTTAATGTATTTTCAAAATCCTTATAATCAGGTAATGATTCAAGACAAACTGAGACGTTTCTCAAATTGGTGTTTCTTTCTAAAACGAACTTCTTAATCGTTGGAATAATTATATCTGCACAAATCTTTGCGTTAAATCCGATTACTTCTTTCGATATTGGAGGATAAGCGATTGAACGTATCCCTTCTTTATCGTCTAACCTCAGCGAATTCCAGATCGCTAACATCAATTTTTTTTGATCGTGACCTGCTCTTACATGGATAATAAATTTCGCATTTAAATTGCCGCCAAAGGTAATTATAGCATCCCCAATTGGAACATTTGATATCTTACTAATAATACGATTACATTCTACTTGTACTTCATGACCCGCTCCTTTCAATACTCGGCATCTTAAGGTACCACTAGGCAAAAGCCGACTATTTGTAGGAATGGCAATTGCATCGTAGTCAGCATTAATAAGATCGCCGACAAAAATCTCTATAACCGTATTCTTGATCGTTAATTGATTCATTAAAAGCTTTCTTAATATTCTTATATAATTTTTCTAATAGTATCAGTTATTTTTAATCTTATCTTTAATTTATATAGACTGATTGCGAAAGACTTTATAAAAATGTAAGTATTTAAAAACAGTCTAAACAAGTTTAACTTATTGATTTATGCGTTTAACTTTCTTAACGAGCGCCTCTACGTTTTTTTCGACGATTTCTAATATTTCATCGTATCGCTTTTTCTCAGTTTTATAAGGATCTGGAATGTTTATATCTTTTTTATCTGCCCCATTAAATTCTTTCAAAGTATATAATTTCTGTTTTAATTGTTCTTGTAAATCTCTAAATCTTTTTTTAACTTTAGTTAAATGATATCGTTCCATACCTATTATAAGATCTTGTTTTTCTATCAATTCTCTTGTTATGACTTTAGGTTGAAAATCACTTATTTCAATACCTTTTGATTGTATATAATCTATTGTCTCTGGTTGAGCGTAATCAAAAGCATCGTGCCATCCCGCGGAATCGAAGACAACTCCTTTTAACTCATATTTTTTACCGTAAAAGTTCGCCAGATGCTGTGCTGCTGGCGAACGACATGTGTTTGCGTAACATATGAACAGAACTCGCTTTATTTTCGTCATTTTTGCTCTTACTAAGTAGTTATGATTCGGTTTGATTTATCCGAATTATTTTTTTAATCATTTTTTCGATATTTTCATCAATTATTTTAAGAACTTTCTGGTAAGTCTTACTACTGGCGTAATACGGATCTATTATATCTAAATCATCAGTTTCTCTGTTAAATTCTTTTAAAGTAAACAACTTTTTACTGATGTCGTTAACCTCTTGATAATTTTCTCTAATATCGATAACATGTGACCTTTCCATCGTTATAACTAAGTCCTGCCTTTCAAGTAGTTTACGATTGATTATTTGCGGGCGAAAATCAGAGTGTTTAATGCCCTTTGAATTTAAATATTCTTGAGATTCAGGTTGCATATATGAAAATGCATTTATAAAACCAGCACTCTCAAACCTTAAATCAGAATTATACTTTTTTGCATAAAAATTAGCTAAGTATTCCGCTGCGGGGCTTCTGGCTGTGTTTCCTAAACAAACGAGAAGAATTTTCTTGATTTTGCTCATTAATGTTCAAGTATTTAAATAAATTGGAAAAAATAAACTTTCCTTCATTAATGTATTAAAAAAGATTTTTAAAATATTGTAAATAAAGAATTTAAATATTATAATATCATAAATAAAGATGATATTGATGAAAAAGAAATCCCTTAAAAATTGGTTTGTAAGAGTATTTGCTAGAGATATCGACTTGTCAAAAAACTCATTAGTTTATTTATTTTTCTCTCTTTTGGCAATTTTCTTAGTTATTGAGGCTTTTTTATTCAAATATGTTATTTTAACGGAAATGGTTTCAGTTATAAATATTGAGATAGGTGTAATATTATTTACGCTTGCTATTAGTTTCCTTACCTCAGTTATACTTGTTGATAAAATAAAGAAAAGAACAAGACATTTTAATTTAGCTTTGCTTTTTTGTATAATAGGAATTTTTTTTAGTGCTTTTTCTGAAGTTGTTTTCTATTATATAGGTTTATTAATCGTATTAATAACAGTTCCTCAATTAATAGCACTATGGTTTACAATATTAGTTCATGAAACTAACCTTTTAAATAGGGGAAGGATAACTGCTTTTCTTCTAGCTTCATGTTCCCTTTTAGGTTGGGTTGGTTTTATTTTTGTATCTTTTGAATTTTTGTACAATTATTTTTTTATTTTAGTATCAATACTTTTAGTAATAATTTTTTGGTGTTCTAGAAAATATAAATATATAGAAACTGAAGAGAGGCTCAAATCTGATAAGAAATTTTTTAAGATTATTTTTGAAAAGCAATTTTTTCGGTATTCATCTAGTTTTACAATATTAAGCTTTATTTTAGGGGATCTTTTAGCTCGATATAGTTTTGATGTAGACTTTTTTGTTTTTTTTTTGGCATCTACAATATATCTCATCGCAGCGGGTTGTTTTTTAGATAATGTCGGTCGTAAAACTTCAATAATATTAGGTATTTTAGTTCTATCGTTTTTTCTTATATCTTATGGTTCTTATATAGATACTCCTATCATATTTGGAATACCAAGAAAAATCTTTCTTTCAATTCATTATGGATTATCATTACTACCTCTTATACTCGCAATCCAAACTATATCTGGAGATTTTTCAACAGAAAGGGGAAACTTAAAATATAGAGGTCGTATTAATGGTCTTTTTTTGGCTTTAATGTTTTTGGGAATTGCTATTGGATTTACATTTAGTAGATGGATAAATGGTTTGTATACATTTTATCCCGAATTAGATAATATCATCCCCAATTTTCCAAATCTCCTAAATGGGTTTGTTTTAGTTATTCTTCTTGTTTGGATGATGGCAATGAAAGAATTTTTAATATCTAAAGAAACAGATTGGCCATCAGCAATGATAAATCTTTATATTTTTAGTATTCATGGAGTTGGGCTTTACTATCATAGTTTTGAGAAAAGTCCCGAAGGGGAAGAAAAAGAGGAGAAGAGAGAGATGGATGAAGATCTTATTTCTGGAGCATTGACAGGTGTTGTAGCAATCATTTCTGAAATAACTCAAAGCAAACAACAGTTAAGAAAAATTGACAAGGAGGGTTATCATCTTCTATTCTCTTTTGGAAAATATCATATTGCCTGCTTAATTTCAAACATGGATTTACCAGTGTTATTAAAGAAACTTGATGAGTTTTCAAAAGATTTTGAAATAAAATTCGGTAAGGAGCTTAAAAATTTTGTAGGAAATGTTAGTCCTTTTGATTCAACAAAATACCTAATCGATAAATATTTCAATCAAAAATATGGGTTTTTTTTTAAGTAATTAATTTATAATTGAAATCTTATTAATTTTCTTCAGAATTATTAATTTTGATAATCTTTTCAATAGATTTAATTATTCCATCTTCAATTCTTTTAAGAACTTTATTATATTCATTTTCCTCTAAATAGAAAGGATCTTCTATTTCTAGATTGTCAATTTCTCCTGCAAAATCTAATAGTAAAAAGACTTTTTCATCTAGATCTTTTAACTGCTTGAATTTTCTCTTCAATTTTTGAACATGGTATTTCTCTTCGAAACCTAGAATAAGGTCTTGTTTGATTAGCAGTTCATCATCAACATCCTTGGCTTGAAAATCGTCCATTTCAACACCTTTAGATTTAAGATATTTTAACGTGCCTTCTTGAGGTTGCTCATAATAATGGTAAATTCCGGCAGAATCAAAATTGAGCTCCTTTATCTCATTAGTGTATTTAGTCTTTTGAAGCCATTTTGATATGGCTTCAGCAAATGGGCTTCGGCATGTATTTCCGCTGCAAATGTATAGTACATGTTTTATTTTTGGCATATTTTTATATAATGAATAGTTTTATTTCTTTAAACCCCATTAACGATTTAAACAATTAGATATAAAAATGTAGACAACCAAAAAAAAATTATTATTCTGTTCAAAAAGATATATAAAAATAATTTCATTTTGCTATTTTAAGATGTTTTTGTAAAAACTTGGGGTTTGAAAAAATATTTCATTAAAACTAAAGACGGGTTTCTTGATAATAGGAGGAGGCATTTCTGGTCTATCTTTAGCCATTAACTTAGCAAATATGGTTCCTGAGGAGGATATATTATTAATTACCAAAGAAAAATTATCAGAATGCAACACTTTTTATGCCCAAGGTGGAATCGCATGTGTACGGGACAAGAATGATAGTTTTGAGAAACACATTCAAGATACATTAATCGCTGGGGATGGACTTTGTGATGAAGAAGTTGTAAGGTTAATTGTATCAAAGGCGCCTGAAAGAATTGATCAACTAATTGAGATGGGAGTTGAATTCTCAAGGAATAATGAGGGGGAATATGATCTTGGAAAAGAAGGGGGTCATTCTGAAAGAAGAATTCTTCATGTAAATGATTTAACAGGGCAGAATATAGAGCTTAAGCTAATCGAAAAAGTAAAAAAAATTCCAAATCTTCAAATTAAAGAAAATTGGTGTGCAATCAATTTATTCTGTAATAATTTTAGATGTGATGGCGCTTATGTATTAGATCAAGAGAGCGAAGAGATTTACAATATTTCTGCTAAATCTACAATTTTAGCGACTGGTGGTGCCGGTAAGATTTATCTTTATACCACAAATCCAGATGTTGCCTCTGGAGATGGAATTGCAATGGCATATCGTGCTGGAGCGATAATTACTAATATGGAATTTTATCAATTTCATCCTACTTGTCTTTATCACCCATTTGCTAAATCATTCTTGATAACAGAAGCCATGAGAGGGGAAGGTGCTGTTTTAAAAGATATTAAAGGCAATGAATTTATGGAAAAATATCATCCTTTAAAGGAATTAGCACCACGAGATATTGTATCACGAGCAATTGATAGAGAACTTAAACGAACTGGAGATGACCATGTAGTATTAGATTTTGCATCATATAGGAGTCCTGACTTTATTAAAAGTCATTTTCCAGGCATTTACGAGCAATGCAAATTATTTAATATTGATATTACTAAAGAACCAATACCCGTTGTCCCAGCAGCTCATTATAGTTGTGGAGGTGTACTTGTCAAAGTTAATGGTTCTACAAAAGTAAAAAATCTCTACACAATTGGAGAATCATCCTGTACGGGATTACATGGAGCTAATCGATTGGCAAGTAATTCTTTATTAGAAGGATTAGTATGCGCATATGAATGTGCTAAAACACTTGCAAAAAAGACTAAAGATCTGAAAACCAACGAATTTAAAGAATGGGAACCCGGTCATGCCGTACCTTCTACAGAAGCGGTTATAATAACACAGAATTGGGATGAAATAAGAAGATTCATGTGGAATTACGTTGGAATTGTCCGAACGGATAAACGTCTTCAAAGAGCTAAAAAAAGAATTAATATGCTTCTGGACGAAATCAATCAATATTATTGGGATTTTAAAATAGAAAAAAATCTTGTTGAACTTAGAAATTTGGCTACTGTCGCAAAAATAATAATAGTAAGTGCAATTTCTCGTAAAGAGAGCAGGGGAATCCATTACAATTTAGATCATCCAAATAAATCTGAAATGAGTAGAAAAACTACAATAAGAAGACCTTGGTAATTTGAATCCCAATATAAGTATAAAATGTTTTAATTGTTATTTTTTTCGAAAACAAAAGATATTTTCTTTACTTCTTATTTTTTGATAATTACTCTTTAATTTTAAATTTCTTCTACAATAATCTAATATCGATAATCTTATTAGCTGTTTTAATAGGTTTATATTATAAGATTAAATTAGTATAAGAAAGAAAATACAGCTATAAAATTAGGAATTAAAAATCATGATTGAAGAAATAATTAGAAATACAACAAGTATTTGTCCGGAATGCCTACAACCAATTCCTGCTGAGATTTATGTTGATGCAAATATGGGTTGGGTTATGATGCGAAAGCATTGTGAGGAACATGGAGATTTTAAAGATAAGATTTCGGTTAACCCAGAGGAATACAAATGGAACCAAAGTTTCGCTAATGAGATTGGTTCTACCATAGATAACTCTTCAAAACCTTCTGAAGTATCATCAGGTATTAGAGAAATCACTAATGGCTGTCCATATGATTGCGGGATTTGCGAAAATCACCAATCGGCACCTAGTATTGCTGTAATTGATCCTACAAATCGATGTAAT
>JAUWZT010000111.1 GCA_030615145.1 Promethearchaeota archaeon
AGTATCAAAATACCTCTATTTTAAAGGACGCGTCCCAGAATCAACAATTAAAAGGGTTTTTTCAGCTGGTTTGTTAGGCGAAAAGAATAAGCGGCGAATTGTCCCGACTAGATGGAGTATAACCGCTGTTGACGACATCATTTCTAAAGCACTTATTAAAGAAATTAAAAGATTTCCTGAAATAAATGATTATCGCATTTTTGAAAGAACTTACTTAGATAATCACTTTAAAATACTTCTTTTTCCTGGCAAATTCACGTACGAGATGAACGAAGTCTGGGCGCCCAATACGTTATGGAACATATCTCTCAATGGGAATACTCGCAGTTTAAAACCTCAAATAATGACTGATTTTGAATTTTATAAGGGGAGAAAGAATTACGCAAGCAATATTACGGGCGCTTATTACGCTGCTCGAAAGGAAGTTTGCGAATATTTATACCGGATCGGAAGACAAGCAAGGATTCTAATCTTTCGCGAAGTACAAGGCGGTTATATTGTGCCATTAGGTGTTTGGGTTATCAGAGAGACGGTAAAAAACGCAATGGAACTAAACAATCCGCAAATCCTCGATAATTTTGACGACTCGATTAAAAGCATGGCGGGGGGTTTCATGGTTAGCTACAAATATTGGAAAAAGAGCAGTAAATTAATAAATTTCGTTAAAAATCAGAGAACTATAGATAATTTTTTATAAATTCTCTTATTTCTTTATATAAAAATTTTGATTTAACTAATCTACTAGTTTGAGATTAATCGAGTGGAGTGAAAAGATTGATTATAGATATGCATGTACATCCTCTATGCAAGGAAGTTAGTTGGGATGATCTAAAAAAAATCTGTAAAGTTATGTATGGGTTGGACCCTCATAAAGAAAAATATATGTACAGGGCTTTTAGAGGCTTAAAGGAAAATATCTCAATTGATAATTACATTATTTTGATGGATAAATTTGGAATTGATAAAGCAGTAATAGTAAGTTTTAACATTAAAACTGCCTACGACCTAATCCTTGTTTCAAACGACGATATCGCCAATCTCGTAAAGTTACATCCGAATAGGCTAATTGGTTTTGCGGGTATTGATCCACCCGCTTCAGATGCCTTGGACCAATTAGATTACGCAATTTCGTCTTTAGGATTAAAAGGAGTTAAATTAGTACCGCCTGCTCAGAAATTTGACATTTCACAAAAGAAATACGATCCTCTTTGGCGAAAAATGGTTGATTTAAATATTCCTTTATGGACTCATGGTGGCCATCAGGGGAGTACTGGAGGCTCTATTGCAAAATATGGGCATCCAATGTTAATCGACGAGATGGCAATGCGAAATGAAGATTTAACAATTATTATTGGGCACATGGGGGCACCTTGGTTCTGGGATACATACTCTGTAGTTTTAAGACATCCTAATGTTTATACTGACATCTCAGCGCATCCAGATCTTTATTCCTATTTTCCTTGGGATGCTTATACTAAATATAATATAGAACATAAGGTATTATTTGCCTCTGATCATCCATTAATTCATTGGAATAAAATAATTCCAGCAGCCAAAGAATTGTCTATTTCTGAGGGGTTTAAAAAGAGGATTATGGGGCTTAATGCGACCAAGATATTAACAATTGAATAGTGGTACGAAATGATTTGGAAAACTCCTATAAATAAAATGACGGGTACTAAGTACCCTTTAATTATGGCAGCTTTTGCCGGGTATGGCAGAACCAAATTTGCCGCATTGTTCTCAAATGCTGGTGGACTGGGGGTTATTACTGCCTTGAATTACCAGATCGGTGATTTTAGATCCGAATTGCAAAAAATGAAAGAATTGACGGACAAGCCATTTGGTGTTAATTTAACTGTTCTACCTCCGGATGTGAAAGCATTAAATGTGAAAGTATCAAAAGATGACTATTTAAAATATTTAGAAATAGCTATTGAAGAAGGTGTGAAAGTTTTTACAACTTCTGCTTATCAAGCTACTCATCTAGGAAAAAGAATTCAAGAAGCAGATTGCTATTGGTTTCATAAATGTGCTTTGATTAGACACGCTATTTCTGCTGAAATTGTAGGGGTTAACGCTATTACTTTAATTGGAATGGAAGCTTCAGGTTTTAAAAATCCTTATCAACACACAACTTTAGTAAACATAACAATGGCAAAACGGTTATTGAAAGTTCCTATCATTGCCGCAGGAGGAATTGGAGACGCGCGTGGTTTTTTAGGAGCATTAGCTATGGGGGCAGAGGGTGTTTGCCTTGGTTCTGCAATTCTTACAACAGTTGAAAGTCCCGTTCCTAAAGAGATAAAAAAAAAATGGTTAGAAATAGATATATTTTCTGAAGATTACCATAAAAAACTTTACCATCGAGATTTAAAAGCAACTAGCGTATTATCAACAGCTATAGCACATCAAAAAGAAATCATTCCTTTACGTGATTTCATCGAAAAAATTATGGACGAAGCAGGAGAGATTTTAAAATCGTGGGGATTCAAAGAAAATCAATTTAATATTCCCTCTAATTAATTATTAAACATCTACCTAAAAGAAATTAGATAGAAATAAAATAAAAAAAAAATTTAAAGCTCTATTGGTTCGAATTCTTTTAAGTTCTTAACTTTTTTAACTTTAGGATTCTTAATTAAATATCCTTCAATCATTACCATAGATACTTGTCCTAAGTAATCAATATTCTCTAGGGGATTTCCTGGAACGACTTGAATATCAGCTGATTTTCCAACTTCAATACTCCCAGTTATTTCACCAATCCCAATATTATCGGCATTACCTTTAGTAGCGAAATGAAGAGCTTCTTGTGCGGTCATATCCGTGTATTTCAAGAAGTTCTTTAACTCTTTCCAAACATTATAATGCGTGGCGTAAGGGACTGCTGCATCTGTACCAACAGTCAATTTTATACCCTCTTTGTACGCCTTTTGTAATCCATTGATCATTCCTACTTCAATCAAAACAGCATTTTCTTTTTTTACATCCGTTATTTTCGTTTCTTCTTTAGAGAGTACAGCCATACCCATACCTGCGGAAGTAGTGGAAGTCAAAGTAGTAAATCCTCGAAGTGATTTAGGATTATTTTTAAATAATGGTACTAAATCATCAGTTATTTTAGCACCATGTTCAATGCTGTCAACACCTCCCAAGAGTGCTTCCTTAATACCGTGAGTCGATTCGCAATGAGTGGCTACTAATAATCCACCACGATGAGCCTCAAAACACGCGGTCTCAATCTCTTCTATGGTCATTTGAGGTCGTCCAGCTTCTCCGACTTTTCGCGAATCCATAACGCCTCCAGTCGATAGGATTTTTATAAAATCTACTTCCTTTCTTAGATTTTTTCTTATCGCTTTTTTTACTTCTGTTGGAGAATCCGTGGTATACGCCATCATTCCACCGTGGCCACCAGTTATACAGATACCCATTCCAGCACAAATCAATCTAGGTCCAATTAACTTTCCTTTTTTAATTTGGTCCCTAAGTTTGAGATCTAAGTAGAACGGATCGCTCATCGTTCTTAAAGTCGTCACACCCGCATTTAAAGCGTTGCTAGCGTTAATCTTCATCATGTTACTAAGAACTTTTTTGCCTAAGGGCATTTTAAGCAATTTGGTTAATCTTTCTAGCGTTTTATCGCTTAAATTCATCAATTTCATTGGTTTTCCGCTGCCCGTTAAATGACAATGAGCGTTAATCAAGCCTGGTAAAACATAGTCTCCTTTTAAGTCTACTTTTTTGTATTGTTCTGGAATCTTGATATCTTCTTCTTTACCTACCCCGACAATTAAACCGGGCGTCTCATCATCTTCTACAACATTTTTAATTAATATTACTCCTTTTTTAATTATCGAACTCTTAAGATTACCGTCAATTATATTACAATTGATAAGCGCTAGATTTGCTTTAGGTTCTTTTTTTCTATATTTTAATCGTTTAATCCAGCCTATTGTGAAAAATGTTAAAATAATATCAATAACACTTCCAAAAATAGCCATTGTCCAGTACCACACTACCGGCATCCAACTAGAATCTAAATGAGCAAGATTTAAAGTTAAATTGTACATCCCAACGCCGTAAATTCCAAGAATATCTAAAATCCCTAATGGAATTCCTATAAAAGGGATAACCCACGGGAAAATATTAAGTAATCCAATAATTGAATGTGCAAGAGCGCCTAATACTCCTTCCAACGTGCCGTATGTTATCCACGCAAATAAAGAAATTAGAATTGTTAAAAAAAGTAGAAATACTATACAAGTATTTAAAAAATTTGATGATCCTTTGTTCTCGTTCATAATTTCTTGCCAATTTTTATTGCTTTTAAAATGTAATGATTTAATTTTTAATAGATTAAAATAGTTCCTTTAATTTAAAAATAATTTTAAATATCGTCAAGAAGAAGTGTATATAATTGAGAAAGATAATATTATTGCTAATTAATTAAAAAGGAAGAAAACATTAGGTTAAATGAATTAATAGTGTATTGGGTATCCTAAATAGAAGTTATAATTTAATTAAAATTTGATTTGAAAAAACTTTTAACTAACATAGCAGTAGATTATTATTATTAGAATAATTTGAATATTGTAAATACAAAATTATTTGAATGTGTACTTGTAGAGGTTAAAAATAATGAGTATTGAAAATGATATATCTGAAAAAAGATCTAAAGGTTATAACTTCGAAAATATTTCTTTAAGAATTGCTTTAACCGCTATTACAGCAGCATTATATATTGTTTTAGGTTATGTATTTCAAGCGATTAGTTTTTTAGGTTTGCAATTTAGAGTTGCAGAATTAATTGTTGGAATGTGTATTATTTTCCCACTTGAAGGTTTAGTTGGCAATGTCATTGGTGTTTTTTTCGTTAATTTATCTTCACCATTAGGCCCAATTGATCTTATTAGCTGTATTGTAAATGTTCCAGCACTTTATTGTATAATATATTTCAAGGATAAAAGAGGTTTAAAATTTCTAGGAGGAATTTTGTATGCTCTTATTATTTCCCTTTATGTTGCATTAATTTTGAACTTTGTTCTGTCTTTACCGATATTGCTTATGTTTATCCAAGTTCTAATTCCTGAAGTTATTTTAGCTACACTTGGGATTATATTATTTGAAAATATCAAAAGGGGATTAAATATAAATGATAAAATAAATAGAAAAAAAGAAGAAATTAGTTCTTGAATTACTTTTCTCCTGTATTTATCTTTTCAATATCTTTCGGAAAAAACACTTTTTTAAATGAAAGCAAGCTCCATGTTATGGGAGCGTTAGAAAAAGACAAATATTAGATGTTTATTACTCCTTATAGACCAGAAGTTGTATGTCAAAGGAAAAAATTATTTTTAGCCCAACCACTCCCCACGAGGATGCTATTAGGATGAAATGTGAGCAATTAGGATATAAAAATTATCATAATTATATAGATGATATTTTAAAAAGAGTACATAGTGTTATTACCGATAAAAATTTTTATCCCAGAAAAAGAATTAGAAGAGTTAATAAAAGATATAATGGATTATATTTTTCATTTTACTAATTCTGTCTAAGTTATATCTATTATTAATATATTTCTGTTGTAATAGAAAACTTAGGTTTAAAAACTAAAATTTTCATATAAATTTTAATTAATTTTTTTATAATCTTATAATATTTTTTAACGAGGTTTTTTTAATGTATTTTGCTAAAAAAATAAAAATATCAACAATTCTTGCGATTTTATTTATTAATATTACATTATCAGTAATTAACAATATAGAATTTCATATTGGGAATCAAACTGAAGTAGAATTAACTAATAATAAAAACTATACTCCAATATCTAGTGTTATAGATCCTCGAAATGAAGTTACAGGCGAGATTCATGATCGTGCTGGTAAAATCTTTAGTAATATAACGGTATCTAGTCTAAATTGCCTTATTAATAGATACCAACCAAATTTAAACCAACAACCAAATTTATTCCTTCAAGATTGGAATATAACTTACGCGAGTATGACGTTTGGAAACATAAAAGCAATAAATTATACTAAAGATATTGAAACAAATCCAACAGAATTCATTACGAGTCAATCTGAGACAGATCCAGTATATGTATATCAAAAATTTTCGATTGAAACAGATCAATATGTTAACAATGTGAGTATTTTTATACAAGATATCATAGATGAGGATCTCTATACTGATGAGAATTCATGGGAAGTCTCTTTAGTTAATTGTTCAAATGACTTTCTTGGTACTCCAAACTCAAATGAAACATTAGGAACAATTAAAAGGCCACATCCAAATGATATTGTAGCTCATTGGGAAGTTTTTGATTTTAAGAATTCTGACATAGGACCAATTTATTTAAATAAATCGAAGACGAATTTCACATTAATAAATGGAATTATGAAATATTGGTTTACTTTTAAGATTAAAATACCTCCAAATGATTGGCGAACTGGCGGTGGTCCAAAATTCCTTTACTTAAATCCAGATAGTTCCGATCCTAATGAAATAGGAGAGGGAGAAACTTTTGCTCAATCTCCTCAATTTATTGAATTAAATTATTTTCTTGAAAATGTAACAGAGTATAAAACTTTAATAGGTGTGGAATTAGACGGAAATATCGCCTCATTTCAAGTTTTTGATGAAAATAGATACACTGTTAATAGTACCTTATTTGGGATTTATCAAAGAGTTTATACAACCGTTAAATTTGAAATTAAAAATTTAACAAATTCAGATTATACCTGGGACGATTTAAAGAATATTAGAAACGAAAATCCATGGAATTGGCAAAATATACTAAACAGCATTATTTTTAGTATAAATTTTTCCTTGGCATCAAATGTTAGTGATAGCAGTCTTATAAATGATGCGAGATTAACACTGTTTAATCCTAAGACTCTAAATTGGGATCCGATTAGTTCCTCTCAAATCAATCTCACTCAGCAAAATGAGTCTTTACAATATTTTCTTGCCACGGATCCAAACGAAAAGCTTGATATCATACAACATATGAACACAACAATCAATGGGAACAACTCCTTAATATTTAGATTTGAATATGATGGTAATTCATTAACTAATATGTTTAATATCTCAATAAATTTATTCACCGTTGAAATAGGAGAAATAGGCACCATTAAGACGATTCAAAAATATGATCCAATTATTCATAAATTACATCACGCCAATAATGTATCATTATTAAATGGAACCTTCAAAACTCCTATTAATGAAGTAATCGAATCTATAAAAGAAAATGATGATAATTTTCTACAAGTGCTTGGAGATCCAGATTCTAAGACTACTTCTATAGATTTTAAATTTAATATATTAACAAATTTAAATAGCTCTTTATGGGATGTAGATGATCCTATTGATTGGATTTTTCAATTACCAAATCCTATAGTATATCAAATTGATATTCGAGTCAGTTCAAATGTGAGTATTCAAGATTCTACTAATTTAACTCATGCTATGTTAGAAATCTATAATGGTGGGGATTTTTCCAGATTTCAAGGAATTGAATGGTTTCAATTTACTGATAATAAAACTTTTGCTGATATATATGAAGATACAAAAATTCTAAAATTCGATTCTTACTATTCTTGGTATATAATGCACTTAATTAATAAAAGTGATAATAATTCTCTTAAAATGAGGCTTAGGTTTATAGGAAATGGTACTTTTAAAGGAATTAACATTTCTGTTGATGAATTTTCTTTAAATTTTCATGTACAAAACGCGATCTCATCTGATATTGCATCAAAAATAAGTTTTGGATTAAACAGCGCTACATTAAAGCCTTCAGATATTAAAATGCAAATTTTTGGAATTAATATTACGGATACTGGAGATCAAGAGGGAATTTGGGAAGATTATTTAAGTAATGGTGTACCGTATCAGGGGTTTTACACTTTTAATGTAACATCTATCTGGCCAGAAGTAACTTTTGATGTTTCAGGAATTTATACTATTGAGAAAAATCAAATATTTGATTGGGAGTATATATTAGGTCATAGCGATTCTAAAATTTTATGGAATGTAAGTGCTGATATTGCTTATTACACTTTCTATACTAATATAGAAAATAGTAAAAGTCTGCAATTCAACGTTCCATCAGATTGGCTGTTAATGAATATATATAACAGCTCAATTTCACCACCCAGTCTAAGTGGAGGATGGTATGGGACAATTCAATCCAATGGATTATTTAAATCTGTTACTGTATACAATATTTCAACTGGATCCTGGAAAGTGGGAATGAATTCTTCTAAGAGCTCGCTAATATGCAGCTTAAATTCAACGAATAATGTTTTCATTGATAAAATTATTAATGTTGATGTACAAACGTCAGATTATTATGGAGGAGATATATATTTTGAAGTTTATGATGAAAATTCATTAAAAATTTTTAGTGATAGTAATGAATTGAATGCAACGGCTCTTGAGAATTCAGCTTCTTATAATTGGGATATTTATTCAACTACTAAATTACCTGGTACTTATTATTTGAAAACCTTTTGGATTTTATATAATCAGACTCATGCTTTTCTATCTTTAAACACAACAGTAGTTATTGTTTCTAAATATATCGCAAATTTGGAATTATTAAATATAGATCAATTCAATGAAAATAAAATCATCGGCGATGATATATTAATTAAAGGTAGATTAAGCAATAATGAAACAAGAATGCCAATTGAGGGTGAAGTTATAATTGCTGAAATTTATGATGGTTCGAATAATGTCATTGACTCAAAAAGCGATATCACTAATAATGAAGGATTGATACAAATTGAATATACTTTACCTGAAGGATACAACTCAATTTCGATAAAATTAATTTATAATACTTCAGATGCATTCTATACTGAAACTGAAAGCATACAAAATCTTGATATAATTATAATTTCCCAAGCAGAATTCTATCTAAATATATTCTTGAGTTTTTTACCCTATATAGGAATAATTTTAGCTATTTCTTTAACTACTGTAGTTACAATGAAATATAGAAAAAGAAAGTTAAAAAGAATCTGGTCAAAAGAAGCATTAGTTTTAGATGACCTTTTAAAAATTTCACATATACTGATAATTCATAAAGATATTGGAGTAGCACTATATAGTAAGCAAATTTCTTCTCAAGAACTTGATTCAGATTTGATAAGTGGTTTTCTTCATGCAATTTCACAATTTCGAAGTGAATTAACAAAAGATAAGGAGCGTAAAGAACCTTTAATCGGCAAAAGTATGGAAATGGATTATTACGATTCTAAAATCGTAATCACCGACGGAAAAAATATCCGGGTAGCACTAATATTAGATGAGGTTCCATCAGAGCAATTGAAAGAAGGTCAATTAGCATTCACTAATCATTTTGAGGAAAAATATGGCTCAATTTTAGATGTTGAACAATTTGATGGTGATATTTCGCGTTTTAAAGACGCAGATGAATTAATAGAAACATACTTCAATACCACTTTAATGTATCCTCTTCAATTAGCTGGATTAAAAGATGTTTTTAAATTAAAATCGTTAGAGAAAGCACTGATAGAGGTTGCAGAACAAATACTTAAAGAAAAGAAATTTTTCTTTATTTCGAGTTTATTAAGTTTTGGATTAGCTGGAAGAAAAGAATCCAGAGATCAAATTGTAAGTGCAATCTTATCCTTAAAAAATAAAGGAATTCTAGCACCTATTGACATTCAGTAGTATTTTAATCTCTTATTAATATTTTATTTTACTTTTTTATTCTTTAAAATCTTAAAGATATTTAAAACAATAACAATAAAAATAGAATTTTTTTTATTCGTAGAGGTCGCTAAATATTAAAAAAAGAATAATTGAAGGAATACTAAAATTACTATCTAAATTTATGAAAGGAGCATCTGTTATATTAGATGAAAATTATAGAATGAATCCCGTGATTGTTCATTATTATAAAGAAATTATTAGACATTGGAATAAACTCAACTTTATCATTAAAAAAACTCAAAGATCTCTAAATCAAAATGAACTTTCTAATAGTTATGAAATAGCACTACTTTTATACACTACCTATCGTTTTATATTTGAAAAGGCCTCAATTAAAGCAATTAAAGAAGAAATAAATTTAACCCCTAAATTATATTCTTATTTGAATCAATTAAATACCTTTTCATGGTCTAAAGCATTAAATGGTAAAACTGAAGTGGAAAAATTAAGTATAGACGAAGCAATACCTACCTTTGTAATTGAACATCTTCTCCCTGTTATGAAAATTGATTTTTTAAAAGATAATATTAGTTTTATGAATAGAGTAAATGAATATAAGAATATCACTATTAGAATCAATAATCTACAAGTAGAAAAAGCTGATTTTGATTTAAAAAGTTCTATTAGAAAAACTTTTCAAAAATTAGGAATTTCTTTTTATCAAGATAAGCATATACCAATAATTTTCCATACTCCATTAAGAAATAAAAAGAAAATTTTACAAAACAAATGGTATAAAAATGGAAGGTTGATTTTTCAAGATAAAGCTTCCGTAGCTGTGATTCAATTATTATCCCCTCAACCTAATGAATTTATTTTTGATATGTGTGCCGCTCCAGGAATTAAAACTAGTTTAATTGCTCAATATTCTAATAATCAAGCATGTATTATAAGTAATGATTTTAATAAAGCAAGATTGACCCAAGCTATTAAAATATTCTCGAAGTTATATGTTTCAAATGTATTTTTAATAAATGCTGATGGCATTAAATTTCCAATACGATCAAAAAATTTATTCGATAAGATTTTAATAGACGCACCTTGCACTGGAAGCGGGACGTTTTCTACGAACCCCGAGCTTAAATGGCGGCAGAATGAAAGATTTCTACATCAAAATGTTGTGCTCCAAGAGAAATTGCTTAAAAGTGCTCTCAAATTGTTAAAACCTTCAGGCATTCTTGTTTATTCTACTTGTAGCCTTTACCCAGAGGAAGGAGAAATGCAAGTGTTAAAAATATTAGACAATTTTGAACCTATGGAGCTTCCAAAATGGTTTTCTCCTAGTTATAAAGTTAAAAATCAACAAATTTCAGGTACTGGAAGATTATTTCCTGCAATACACCAAACAAAAGGCTTTTTTATAGGAAAATTCAAAAAAAAGTAATTATATTAATACTTGAATTATGTTTTTCTAAAGGAGGATTTAAGATGGCTCGATCTAAATTTTGGACCATAGGACAAATTGACGCAACGGGAGTAAGAGGACCCCATGAAAAGGAATTTGAAAA
>JAUWZT010000165.1 GCA_030615145.1 Promethearchaeota archaeon
AGGAGAAATTAGATATGATTAGAGAGGCTGAAAAATTCTTGAGAAACTCATATAATTTAAATCAATTACGAGTTAGACTACACGAAGGGAAATTAGCACGAATTGAGCTGATGCCCGAAGACATTATGAAAGTTATGACCAATGAAAACATAGAAAAAATTAAAACTAAATTCACACAATTAGGATTTTGTTACATTACGATTGATTTAGAAGGGTTTAGGTCAGGATCACTAAACGAAGTTCTTACTTTTAATGAAGAAGACTAAATTATAAGGTAAAATGAAGCTTTAAACATTCGTGATGTTTTGTTTTTTAATATAGTCAATAATTTTTTGTCTTTTTTCCAATGCCTTTGTAGCTGTTTTTTCAATTTTTTTTTCCATTTCTAACTTCAATTCAGGAGTTTCTTCCCCTATTTCTTGTTTGATTTTAGTGTAAGCGGATTCTCGAAATTGAGGAAGAATTGATTTTTTCTCTTCTTTATCGTAAATCATATTTACTTGATTAGAATTGTCTACATAGCCGATTTCAGCACATTTGATATTTATCGCAGCCAAATCAGTAATTATCTGTTCCGATATACTTTCTGAGCAATAAATTAGAAGTGCATCTAAAGAAACTCCTAAATAATCAACTCCCACATTTTCCAACAATTTTAGCACTTTGGGATTAACAAGCTCTCGTACGCGCTGTTCATAGATTGTTACGCCTGATTTCGCTTCGTAGTTTATTTCATTTAAATCCCCTCTAAGGCCCCCGTTTGTAACATCGCACATCGCCCTTATGTTATTAAGATATTCTTTTTTTAACAAGACATTACAAGCCTCCAGAAATTTAGTATTCATCGTTTCGCTTACGACATGATGGTTTCCCGAGTATATGGCTGTTGTCGTTATAGTTCCACCTCCAGCACCCTCAGTCATTAATATTTTATCTCCAACCTGAATGTTGCGTCTCGCCAATAATTTGTTTCGAGCAATACCAACCGCACTAATTCCGCCCACTAACCTATTTCCAATAACCATATCCCCCCCTATCCTTAAAGTTGAACCGGCAGTTATCGGTACGCCTGATATCTCGGCAATTGCAGAAACTCCCGCCATAAAATCAAATAATTTTCCTACATCTGCGTCATCGGCTAAATGAACATCAATCATAATAGAAATTGGTTCTGCTCCCTTGACATAGAGGTCTCGCAGTGCAGCTCTCGATACGCTTCACGCAAACTCGTTGCGCGAAATTACGTGAAACCCACACACAAAGGGAAAGTCGCTTAAGCGACTATGAATCCCTTCCATTTTAGATACAATGATTAATTCATCTTCTGCTTTAAATCCTTGAATATCAGAAATTTTCACAGCACCGGCATCATCTAATGAACTAGGCGCTAAATACGCTTTTTTCTCCGTGATAGATAATCCTGCAAGTAATTTGTGAACAAAGAAATCCCCTACGCCTCGACACCCCACACCCTGTTTCCCCACAGTCACATTTGCCTTGTTTATATCTAACAGGTATCTCACAAAGGGATCTGAAACAGAATTAATATCGCTCTTTTTACATTCCTCGTAGACCGCATTAGCAAGTAAAATTGCTGACTCTTTCTCAATGTCCTTAAAATCCATGTATTCATTAACTAAACGTGCAATAATTTCCTCCTTATTGAACCCTTTCTCCATTAAATTTCTCGTCAAACCTTCTAAATCACTCATTATAAAAACCTTTTGTACGTATAGCAATTAACTTTTATTAATATTAAATTAAGCCACCATAAAATATCTTGTTTACTCTAAATTAATTAAATGAATCTTTCTTACCTATTACCCGTAACCGTTTCCCTCTTTTAAAATTTCGCTTTCACTTTCCCTTTCGCTTTTCTCTTTTCTATACCTCATTTTATTTATTGTGGCTAATCTCCTTAATTCTTCCACCTTCCTAAGTTCGAATTCGATTTCGATTCTTGCGTAAAATATCTCTTTCCCTAACACTATGTCCTTTTCTGATACCTCAATAAATAAGTTTTTTCTGGATTTTTGATTGATTACGTCTTTGACTAGTTTATCTTTTGAGTTTGCTTTCAATTTATTTATTTTTTCTATATACGGAATTAGACCCTTATACGATTCTTGATTTTTTTTGATTTTAACGCCACTTATGATTTTTTTCCTACCTTTTTTGCATATAGGACATTTATCACTCCTATATACAATTCGTTGGCTTATAGGCACGAATTTGTTCGATTTTAACCATCCGAACGTTTGATACGCGGGGTTCAATTTTCCATCGTTTTTTCTCCAAAGTGATACCCGTGTTAATATGTAAAATATCGTGTTATACGCGTCTTTTCTGCGACCAAGGTTTACATACATCCATCCTTTATTTTCTTTCCTAAACTCTTCGCTATTTATTAAATACCCATACCCTAAGACGTGAAAGTGAATATTTAACGCCCTATATAACTGTTTATCTTTACAATCACAATTTTCTTCTGGATTTCCACATTTCTTACATTTTATAGAGTGCAATTGAGTAAACATTACTCCCGCAAATATACCCGCATTTTTAAGCATTCTAAATATTTTCCTTCTGAGCCGCTTTACGCTTTGGTAATCCTTAAGTTGCGAAAGAAGGAACTCTGGTTTAGGACTTAAAACAAGGTGTATAACGTTTCCTATCTTAATCCCTTGCTTTCTCGCTTCTCTTTGGAGTTGAAAAATTTTATTATTTATCTTTCTAGCCCTTTCAGACGATGCGTGTATAAAACAACTCACGCAATCAAGCTTATTACAATGGTTAAATCTTACTTTTAAACCCTTTATTTTATGGCTCTCGCAAGTTACGCTATCCCTATAAGTGTTACAATTGCTCCTATATCTCCCATCGTTTGTTGTTTTCTCGTAATTTCCACTTCCGGCAATCACCCAATTTTCCAACCGTTCAAATGGTATACTTTGTTCGTTTTTAATTTTTTGAATTGTATCGCTTGAAATTACATTAGCGTCTAACAGTAACATATTTTTTTAGGTTCAGGATTTTTCAAATTTATTCTTTTTTTATTACTCTGAATTTTGCTATATAAACTTCTACAACGTTTAAAAGGAGAATTCGTATTACGATTCAATGAACTCTCGCAATTCATTAAAGAAAATATCGTATTACTAAATTAACGACAACATTTAATCTCTAAAAACTTTGCAAAATTGCTTAAAATTAGAAAAAAATAAATAAATCCGGAAAAGAATAATAAATCAATATTGTCAGACGCAAATTTAAGCTTTAAAATAAAAGAAGCGGGGAATTATGCCATGTATAAGCTTGAAATCAAAACATTTAAATTAAGAATAAACAACAAACAGGCGATAGAGTTTAGAGAAAAAAGAAAAAGAAAAATACAACTTATAAACAGAATTCAATTAAGGTTGTGTTTCCGCTTGACCAGGCATTTATCTCACTTCTTTTTATTAAAATTTTTGAATCAATATATAAATTCAAAAAATTTATTTAAAGTCCTAAAAAAAGAAAGAAAACTTACTCTAAAGTAAATCAGAAGGAAGAACTGGTTTGGTAAGAAGGTCAAAAAAATTATCCACTGAGGGAAATTCACCGTATTTATCTATGATTAGATTACTTCCTATGAAGTACGAAAAAGCAGTTGTAGCATGCACAGGATTACTTAAAAATTTTATCCGATTATCTATATTTTCTTTAGGGAGGATTTCAAAGCTGGTTGCATATCTAAATAATTGTTCGTTGCTCCATTCATCAATTAGTGCGTGATAAGCTAAGTTATACAAAAATAAATCCTTTTTTCTTCTTACGCTGTATTGATTGGTTATACTATCTAAAGAATCTTCCTCTGTTTTTTTTCGACAAAACTCTTTAACACTAATTTCTGCTTGATCACGATAAGAAAAAAGCACATTAGCTGCTAAGCTTGCAACACCTTCACTAATTATTAATTTAGGCGAATTCAAAAGCAGTATTGAGTGTTCGAATTGAGATAATTCACGAAAAAGGCGTTGTTCCTTGACAACAAATTCCGTATGGTGCCCAGGATATCCCTCGTGAGCAGCAGCGGATAAAAGCGAACTCCAATAAATATCGTAACTAGGGTTAACATCAATTCTGGAAGTGAAATTACCCAGATACCAGTTGTAATAAGACCATTTAACTTCATTGTCATTCTTTGTCTCTTTTAGATCTATAATAATATTTTCATTTTTGGGTAAAAAATTTGAAAACAATTCTGTAGTTCGATTTTTTACAATTTCTAGCGCTTTTTTGTATAAATCAAAAACATCAGATTCAGAAACCTTACGCCGAATTCTTAATTCTTTCAATCGCTCCTCTAAACTTCCTGATCCCTCGTATGCCTTGTTATAATCTTCTTTTAAGTCGTATAACTTAGATTCATTAACGGGTTGTAAAGAAACGTCGTATAACCTTGAAATTTGATCTTTAACTGAAATTGGCGATCCTTTTAAAATTTCTATGGAGGTTTTCATAGCTATTAATAACTTTTCGATATATCGTATGCGTTCCTTATCGAACCCTTGAGATCCCAATTGTTTTAATAAATCGTTGGAGTCATTTAACAACGTATTTAGAGCTGTTAAAGATTCGCAATCTACAATTTGTCGAAGTCTTTCTGGGCCGTAATAAAAATCAACATATCCTTTAATATGTTTGTCGATTCTTAGAGCCAGTAGTAAAAAGGCTTCTCCAAACTTGGATAATTTTGTCATTTCTAACAGAATACAATAATATCTTTTTTAAAAAGTTTTACTTTCTGACTGATTTATTAATGTGAAATTAATTTATCCCAATTAATTTAATCGAGTCTATTTCGAACAAAATCAATTAAATGAACAAATTTACAATTTATATGGTTTAAGCGAAGCAGAAATAAATTATATTAAAGAAAGCTATTATTAAATAAAATAGATATATAACTGTATTGATTTTGAGGCTTCAATTATTAAGTTAGATAAATATTTTTATTGATCCTTATCCGTATTACACTCATCAATCGCTTTTTGAGCCAAGAATATTTCTTCGATAAACTCGTCAAATTCCTCAATTTCTTTGTCTTTTTCACTTAAAGTAGTTGAACACTCTGCGCAATTGTCTGCGTTTTTCTCTATCTCATTCCCGCAAAATTCACAGAAAGTTTTCACTTCAGGTTGATTTTCCTCAAACGGTTTAATTTCGTTCTTGGGTTTTTCTTGTTTTCTCGTCCGTTCTAAAATTGCGTTGTTGTTCTCTAAAATTTCGTCTTCTGACAACCAACTTCTCTTCACATATTCCGTTTCCATGGCAAACGGCTTCTCGACTGAGTTCACTCGAATAATACATTGCCCCCTCTTTAGCATCGCCAAGTACTCTTTCTGCCAACCTTTCAAGTTGAGGAGCTCCTGCATTAAATCTTTCTGCATGTGTATTTGAAACGATACCAGAATTCCGCAATTTGCTAAAATTTCCCTGCTAATGTTAGGACGCGTGGCGAGCGAAATCAAACACTCTCCCGTCCCTCTCAACAACAACGCTATATCTTCTATATATGAGGTAAGTTTCGACCGACTGCTCAGTTCTTGGGGCGCGAAATACTGCGCGTCCTCTATTATAGTTATGTGCTTTATGCCCTCGTAGTTTTTGCTTCCCATTTCTATGTTTTTATCCCATAAGTATTTTAGTATCATGTTGAGAAAAAACAGCGCGTCTTCTTTTTCCCCCCCTTTGCGAATGATAGAGCTTAAGTCCAACAAAATCCTGTGGTTAAACAGTTCTTTCACGTTAAGTCCCGTTTTTGTGTCGAATATGTGTTTTTTTTTTTAGTTATTTACCTAGAGCAGCGTTTTTAATGGATAGAGTAATGCACTCACTCGGAGTCCATGGAAAAACGATTATTCCAATGATTTTAGGATTTGGGTGTAATGTTCCGGCATGTGCGGGATGTAGAATAATGGAAACTGAAAGAGAGAAAAAGATAGCCGTAGCTCTTACTTCCCTTGTACCATGCGCGGCGACAATGACCGTCGTTTTAGGTTTGGTAGGGCGATATTTAGGGTTTTATTGGGTATTATTATTATTTCTGATTAATTTTTCTGTTATTTTTATAGTAGGGCGAATATTGAACAAAACGCTACCTGGTCAATGTACAGAACTTATAATGGAAATGCATGAATATCGAGTACCTAATTACGCTGTCATTTTTAAACAAACATGGATTCGAACTAAAGAATTTATATTTAAAGCTATGCCCATAATGTTATTACTCGGAATAATCTTAGAAATATTATTAATATTCAACGCTTTAGATTAATAAATGTTATTTTAAGTCCTGTCACAGTATTATGGTTGGGGCTACCTGCTATAATTGGCGTGTTCTTAATATATGGAATTTTAAGGAAAGAGTTAACCTTGGTTCTCTTATTGATTTTAGCTAATTCTTTAAATCTTACCCTCCTAGAATTACTAACACCAATTCAGATGATTGTATTTAGCCTGGTCACGATGTTATACATACCCTGCTTCGCTACAATTATCTTAATTGCAAAGCAAACAAACTGGAAGTATGCAGTGCAAATATCACTCCTGGAAATAGCATTAGCCTTATTGATCGGTGGAATTATAAATTTTGGATTCGTAATATTTTCAAGCTTTTGACGCGATTTCTACAAAATTTTTAATTATATCATATTTAAATTATTTTAAAAATTCTTATCCATAGCTCCAAATTTTTTTATTATCTTGAAGCAAAATGGTAAAGTGTAGAATTACAACACCATGTAGAATCCATCTTTCTCTAATCGACGAAAACGGATATCTTGGTCGGGTTGATGGTGGAATCGGTCTTATGTTAGATAGACCTAATGTAATATTTGAAGCTTCTAATAATGCGGAGGAGTTTCAAATTGAAGCGCATAAATACTATCGCGAATCGATTGAAGTCATTAATGAGCAAGCCTCAAAGGTTTTCAAAGCATATAACATAAATAATAAGAATTTCCACTTTAATTTAAAGAGATACTTTCCAAGCCATGTAGGGTTAGGATCTAAAACCCAACTCTCATTAGCCATAGCAGTAGCGATAACTAAATTAAAAGATATTGATAATGTTTCTGTAGAAGAACTGACAAAACTTGTAAATAGAGGTGGAACTTCAGGAATTGGTTGGAGAGGATTTGAAAAAGGTGGTTTTATTGTTGATGCTGGCCATGAATTTGGAAAAGGTAAAGAAAAAGAAACGTTTCTCCCTTCTTTAGCTTCAAAATCCGCTAATCCTGCACTTACTATTTTACGATACCAAGTTCCTGAACACTGGAGATTTGTATTAGTAATCCCAAATGTAAAGAAAGGAGCCTATGGAGATGAAGAAGTTAGTATTTTTCAGAAGCATGCACCTATCTCAAGAGAGGAAGTGAACGAAGTATCACATCAAATTTTAATGAAATTAGTTCCAGGAATTATTCGAAAAGATTTAGTGAGCTTTGGTGAAGGACTAAAAAGAATACAGAATATTGGATTTAAAAAAATTGAAATCTCTCTCCAACATGAAATTGTAAAAGATATTCTAACATTTTTTGAAGACTATGGGATTAAAGCTTATGGAATGTCTTCCTTTGGACCAAGCGTCGTAGGAATCGTAGAATCTGACGATGAAGCAAATGATCTTTTAAAAGATGCTCAGCGGCGTGTAAATGGTGTTGGTGGACACATTTACTTATGCAAACCGAATAATCACGGAGCAAAAATAGAAATTATAGATGAGATTTAATGTCCAATAATAAAGAAAACGCTTATTTTCCTCCTGATTTAAGTGATGGAGAAAGAGCAAGCTTTGAAATAGGTATAAAGTTAGGAGCTCTTTATCATATTCTATGTGGGATGCCAATTTCCTTGAATTCTAGCGTTATTGATTCTATTGAAAAAGGTATCGAAGCGTCCATCTCATGCCAACCCTTTGTTAAATCTGTTAAAGTTGATATTAATCGTGAACAAATTCAAGGAGATAAGTCTTCCGAATTTGATTACGATGAAATTACCGGAAAACATATTGAAGCTAAAATTGTTCTAGAGTTCAAATCTGTAGAAATTATAGCAAAAGTAGAATGGATTAAAGAACTCAAATACCCATTGATGTTTATTGAGAAAATATCAAAAAAAGTCTAAATCTATAAAATACTAACATAGTCCTTAA
>JAUWZT010000162.1 GCA_030615145.1 Promethearchaeota archaeon
AATGGAATTATTGTACGCGGGTGTTCATTTTGATGTCATTAATTATAGCAAACAATAAATATTAATGGATAATCATTTATTTGTAAAATCTAAAACTTAATAATTTTTAGTATGAATATTATTTGATGAGAAATGACAAAAAAACTAGAAAAACCTCTTTCCCTCAATAATGATTGTAAAGAGTTTTATGATTTGAATTATGAAAATAGATATAAAGTATTGAGAAATTGGACTCAAATTAAGTTTTTAGATTATAATTTAATTCAGGTTATAAGAACATTCCATATAAAGGATAATTTTTCAAATCTCACAAATTCAAATATTTCTAATATTTTTTTAGCACTTCCTGAGCAGTATGACAATGAAACGGTTTTAACACACAATCTTCAGATATTTTTAGATGATGTTAAAATGGATATAATGGAAAGTGATAATAAGGTGTTAAAAAAACTGAATAATTGCAATAGAATAATTCAAACTAAGGAATATTTTGAGAAAATTGAAAAGTCTATAAGTGAATTAAATCGAATTTGCAAATCAGATTTGAATTGGTCTTTTAAAAGAATTTATAATAAATTCCAAAAACAAGAAATCTATTCAAAATTTAAAAATACTTTAATAGATTACCTTCGATCAACTTATTCACCTTATTTAATATCAATAAATAAAAAACAGATAACTCACAAGCCAATATATAATACTTTAGAGGATGGTAATAATGAAGTAAATAAATATATAAAAACAATGCATAAAAAAATTAAAATCAAAAATCATATTTTAGCAGAGAAAATTGTAAGATTAACTAAATCATTAAAAAAATTAATGGCTATACCACATCTGGAATTATTAGCCATCGATTTACCAAAAATTTTTTATAATTCATCTAAAAATATGAAATATTTCCCATATACAGAAAATCATTTCACGATAGTAATAAAGACGGAGGAACCTTATCCTAGTTTCACTGAATATCAAAATCCTTCCTGGATACGTAGTATATTTTCTGGTGAATCTATATTCTATTTAATTTATTGTTATATATATGATACAAGTTCTACATATTTTGAAATAACTCCACCTGAAAATACTCGAATTGCATCAGTTAAAAGAGATAATAAAAGAGAACCTAAGTGTAATTTTATGATGGAGACTGAAGATAGTAAAATAAAAAACAAAAGTAAAGTAGAATTTGAACGTAACTTTAATGAAAGATTAGTGATTCATATCCCAAGACAGTCAACACCTCCAGATTTTGGTTATATGTTTTCTGTTAGATTCCGTCCTTATAAAACGCTACAACGGTGGATATTTATATCATTCATATTAAGTATTGTTTATGCTACATTATTAACATTTTTGCTTATATTTCTTTTTTTTATTGACTCTAATTCAAAAGAATTTCTACTTTGTTTAGATATGATCGAGTTGGCTAAATTTCAAGCTCCTTGGATATATGCCCTAATAATTGGAAATCAACTATGGTTACAAAAACCAAAATTTTTATGGAAAAAATCTACAGTTCTAGCGATTTCTATTATTATATATGGGATAATTATATTGATTTTAAGTGTTTGTAAATCTAGCATGATCTTACACTCCTTCTGAGATATAATTAGATCTAAATAATATTTCACGAAAGATAAAAGTTTCAATTGACTTCACAGAACACCCGTATTACGGAAAGTGAGACAATAAAATGATTAATAAATAAATAAAAAGATTACATTCCCTGGTTTATTAAAGGCTCAAAAAATCCACCTATTATCATAGAAATTTTAAACTCTCTTCGTTAATAAAACTTATACTTTCATTTGATATCTTGATGAATATTAAGCCTCACACAAAGGAACAAGCTCGAGAGTTTCTAAAACAAGAAGCGTTGAAGGAAGTATCCGAAGTGGCTAACTTTACGCTATTTCACAGGCGAGTATTCTGCGTTGTTGCCAAATACGGTTTACAATTAGAAGCAAAAAAGGTAGGATTGAAATAGAAGAAGACGTTCCATTTCACAGTTTATTAGGCTCTGACTTCATTTTGCTCTTTATTAGCTGAGCTCATAAGAGGGTTTATCACCTCTTTTTGCTCAAAATTTAGCTCTTAGAATTATAATATATTCTAATTAATACATCTCCTCCAGATATGGAGTTAATATAACAAGCATTGCAACTAAGATAACAACATAAATAATACAATAATATACATCTTTCATTACAATCCCCATGAACTTATTGATTGTTTACATTTTGATAGATCGATTTAATCACCAACTTAAATTAAGCATTACTCTAATATTTTAAATTTATTAGTTTCGCTTTTGTATATAATACTTTTCATCATCTTTTGTATATAATACTTTTCACAAGAATTAAAAGAAATCGTTCGACCACTCATTTTTTCTTTAAATAATACATAATCCAGTATGATTGAAGGGAATCTATCGCAAACACAATCTTAAAACCCGACAGGAGAAAACCTAAGTTGAGCCCTCCACGCCCGCTAAATAGACTACACGCTTTTAATCTTCGTTCCATTACTACCGGAGATAAGCTATGAGCGAGAGTTTTTAAAAGAAAATAATTTTACCCTTAAATTAGTTTTTTATCAAATTAAGAAAAATAGCTAGCCTAAAGATCATCGCCACTGGTGTGTTTAGAGAAATCCTACAAGAGAGAATTCTAGAATTTCACACCTTAAGGGGTAAATAAACTAGGATTAGGATAAAGGTGTGAAAGATTTAAATAGTACCGTGAATTCTAAACCATGAAAAAAAATGAAAATATTAGAAATGTTTAATTTGAAAATATTACCATCAGAAACTTATGATTGCTATTGGTTAAGTTGTAAAACTCATCCTTATTATGAAAATGAATATCCTAAAGATACTATTAATGGCGGTAAATGGTTGATCTTTCGCTCTAAAGAGAAAATAGATAAACTATGGGAAATAATAAGACTTTTGACGATACTAGGATCTCTAGGGAATAGAGCTAAAGTATCAACCGCTAAACCTAATCCTAATTCTTCTGATTCTAAAAGTTTTGTAATATGTGTTTACACTTATGATTCTAATGATAAAAAAGATGTTAAAAGGATTAGAAAAGAATTAAAAAACTTAGGGATTAAAGAAGTAATTAGGTATAAAACCAACAAATCTACTTTAGAAGGTAAATACGCCA
Source organism: Promethearchaeota archaeon (assembly GCA_030615145.1). Lineage (GTDB taxonomy): Archaea > Asgardarchaeota > Lokiarchaeia > Sigyniarchaeales > SOKP01 > SOKP01. The sequence goes on from JAUWZT010000162.1 coordinate 3,177, forward strand.
ATAAAGGCTTTAAAAATATCTCTAAATATAAGAGTTAAAAAATAAGAAAAACATTATTCACAATTTGAGAGACAAATTCCTGTATCCGCATTATTATTAGTATAGTCTTTAACTCGTGGTCTTTCAAAGACGGATGATTTTACGCCCAGCCTTTCTATGGAAATTACTGATTCTTTATATACCCAATGAATTTTTCCATCGTTTTCCATCAATATATAATTCTCATCCCCTGCGTCAAAATTCTCTGACTCCTCTAACTCCTCTAACTTGTTTTTGTCGATTTCGCCGTAGCATACTTTTCTTATCCCATCACATTCGTATTCTACCTTGATCGCGACTTTAGTATTTTCGTTCATGACTACTCGTAACACTAGATTTATATAAAGAACAAGAAATCTAAAAGTGAGATGATGTCAAAATTGTTAAAGTTAAAAAAGTAATCTAAACTAATATTCTCGTTTTGACTCAAAAATACTTAAGCGATCCCCTGATTAAAAACATCTTAGCCGATCTTGAATCTAGATTTTCAAGGCACATTATCAGCGTGTTTGGGCTTGGAAGCTATTTCGACCAGAATCTGCCCCTTAACTGGGTAAAAAACGACGTGGATTTGGTAGTGATTGTGGACTCGTTAGAATTTATTCCAAAACAAGACTGGACCGAAGTGCGATACGAGAAAAAGCAGATAGAAGATAAGAAAATCTGGATAGGATATAATAGCTTAGAAGGACTTAAAAATCGGGAACAATTTCGGAAAGAATCGTTTGCAAACTACGAGTGGAGTTTACTCGACCTAAAACTTCTTGAGAATTCAGCTCTTCTTTACGGTCAGAACATTCGCGACGAATTACCGGAAGTAGCTAACCTCCAATTTGATTACAGCGACATTCTTATCCGCAGCTTGTATCACCTCAACAAGAGTTTTAGGGAAGATGTGTCCTTTGAGACCATGAGGGAATTTACGAAAGGCGTGTTTAAGTTAGGATTTTACCTCTGCATATATTTTGACTCGAATTATCGCTTTACATCCCTCTTCACAATTGCGGGAAAAGTAAAACAACTCGTTACAAGTGGGAAAATCGATAATGATATTAATTCTTACTTCGAGGAGTCCATAATTTATCGAATCACTTCCCAATTTAAAACAGAGTTTATGCTATTAAGAGATAACTTTGTTAAGTTCTTGTTTAATTTGTTGACAAGCGGGATTTTACACAAGAAAATGGAACGACTAGCTCTTATTAAGTTTTTTAGAGAGAGCTTTGGAGGGCTTGGACATTTAGTCCGCTTCGTAAAAAAATTAGAAACTTTGGAATAAAAACAATGATTAAATGGGTATGATAAAAAAGAAATTAAGTATCTTTTTTTATTTTCTTTAAGTTCTGATTAATGGATTCTTCGCAGATATCGAGGATTTTTATGGATTGTTTAAATTTAGAATCCTTTTCAATTTTGACACGCGATAAGGAATATATTTCCTTAATTTCAGATAAAAGCTTGGAATTATTAGGATTTTGAGTGAAGATTATTTCAAAGAAATAAAATACGTGAAAAAGAAAAGAGTCAAATTGGTCTAACCATTTTATTAACGAATTTGGCATTCGTTTATAGAGTTCAACTGCTTCCTGATACTTTTCTGCTTCCACAAGAGCTCCAGCAGCCCATATCCAAAGCTTTTGGTTTTTAGTCCCAATTTGAATGGTTTTTATAAAACTATTAGCTGCTTCCTCAAACAATCCCTTTTCTAAGTATGCAAAGCCTAAATTACTCCAAGGTGTAATGTTCTTTGGTTTCAAGTGAGCTTGCTTTTTGTATGAAGTTAAGAAACGACCGTGATAGGTATTGTTTAAAGTAAAAGTCCGTTTTTCTAAGAATTTGAAATAAATATCTTGATTGGACTCGATCATTAAAGTAGGCTTTGTTATTTGCTGTAAATCGTGCTTAGCATGTAACCGTTCCTCTCGTAGTTTGTGAAAGTCTTTATTTAAGCTGATAGATGTTTGAACGTCTTCCCTTAATAAAACTACTTCGTCATCATCGGGAAAGAGAGTCAAGTATTTATCAAGTACTTTTAAAGCAAGACTAAACTGTTTCAGTTCCGCGTAATAGAGAGCAATGGATCGTAAATTATAGCTGACGAAAGTTTCGTGTGGATACCCCTTCATAAGCAATTCGACTCGTTTTCCGATGGCTTTTTCAATTTGACCCTCTTTTTCAAAATAGGATATTTCTTCTTGGAGTTGATTCATCATTAGGGATTGCTGCATTCCCTTTTCCCAATGTTTCCCAATTTTGTCAACCCAAGATAGATCTTCTACGTCCCATTGATACATCTCAAAATTTTTTAGTTTTTTCTGCTGATCTAAGTCTAATGACGAATAATCTTTAGTGTATACCTCCTCTTCCGGTAACGTAGAAGCTAACCACCTCTCCAGAAAACCTTTTTCTTTATGTTCTTTTGCCTTCCATTTCTGCATATAAATTTCGTTAGATTTCTTTGCTAATTCGGAGTCCTTTTCCAGAGCATTTATTCTATTTTCTATTCGTTTTATTTTGTTATTGTACCCCCAAATCTCTAACTCATATTTATCTCTCTCTTTTTTTCTGTACTCTTTCATAGAATTATTGTCGTTTTCCTCTTCCGTGCAAATTTTTTTAATCCAATCTCTAAGCGAGTCTATTCTATTTTGAAAACCAGTTCGTTCAATACCTAACCATTTCAACTCATTCCAAGTAAGCATGCGTTTTATGTTTTCTCTTATTTCTGCTTCCTTTATCTTGTCTAATGTAAACTCAGTACAATATTCTTCTACCGGAATCTTTCGTTTAAAGGGATAACAATTATAGGTATTACAAAATTCTTTTTCAGGTTCAAAATTCTTACAAATATCACAATCTATTACTTTTTTCGGGTCAAACTTGATCGATATCCTTTTGAACATAATTTTTCTTCTCTTAGTGGTAATAATATAATTAGGAATTATTTGGTTTTTTTTGGCTTGAATGGGTTAATTGTTCTTCCTTTCTAAGCTCCCTCCCGCAAAACTGAAATTTAATCTTCATAATATAAAATAACATAAAACCTAATTATATTTGAACTTTAACATATTTGTCTTAAATATGAGGAATAAATTCTTTGATAAATTAGTATTTTTGTTGTTTAAATATATAAATATCGCAACAGATAATACTATATTAAAGGCAAATTAAGGAATATACATGAATGACGATAACAACCCATCCGTGTTAAAAGAATGTATAGATTTTATTCAACAACGCAAGCGAGATATAATAGGCGGAGATTCACCTTTTAGCGAAGAAGATGATGGAATAAGTTATGATATTGCTGAGGAGAGAATTTTTTCAATTCCGATCTGTGATGTATCGCGAAAATTAGCCTTTGTAGACGGGGGAACTGCTTCTATTTTGACCGCAGCGGAGTTTAGTATTAGTTTAAATAGAGTTGCAGGAGTGTTATTTGAAGAGAATAAGATCAAATCTTTCAAGAAGATTCCTGAAGTTATAGAATTTTATACTGCGACGATTCTAGAACCTACAACAGATGGAAAATTGGCATACAATATCCAATTATTCCCAAGAGAACCTGAATTTAAAGAGTTTTTGCCAGATGAGGAAATAATTATACCATTAAATGAAGTTAGGGCTTTAATGGGGCGAATTACGCCAAATATTGAGATATTCGGTGGAGTTGCAATGAGGTTTGCAGAATGGGCATTCGCCGCTAAACTTATTGAATATGAACTAGATAAAGGAGATATATTTATTCGTGATGGATCGCTTCAGACAGGATATAAAGACGAAATCTTGCTAGTGAGAGATTTACACTCGACGGCCACGGAAAAAGGCGTTTTTATTACGGGGCTCTCGAAGACTTGTAGGTTGTTTACAAAAAGTGGAGATTCCTTAATTTCTCTAGTTGATATGATGGCAAGTAAAAAATATCCAGAAGAAAAATGGTATTTTCATCCAATTTTAAGGATGACTAAAGCGGATAATTTAGCAGATGTCTATTTCGTGAAACTACATAAATTTGCCCGTTCGCCTTTTAGATTTGATATTTATTTAGACCAATCAGAAAAGTTAGATCAACGCGAAAAAGAAGTAATCATCTCAAATTTAGCAAAAAATTCCACCGATTTATCGTTCCCGGGTTATCCCTATGGCTTAATAAAAGTAGATCAATTATCGAGAGTAGGTAAAAGGGAAATTGCTCCTCAGAAAATTCAGTTATTGTCTGAATTCGATTCGGAATTATACGCTAACTATATTTTACCCCGCATCCGTTCCATAGATGCGCACGATTTATTAAACACGTTAAGAAAAAATTAACATGATAAAACTATGTCAGAATTAAAAAATATTATTGGACAATTTGTAACGGGTTCATTTGTCAAATTGGTAATTAGGCAAAAATCCGATCAAGAATTCGAGCTTGGACAACTCATTATAGCGGGAAATAATTTAGAAGAGTATTCTATTTTTCAAATTAAAGACTTATATTATGGAAGCCAAATCCCAGACGATATCTTAGAGTTAATGGCAGGATATGGCTTAGAACGAGAACGAGCAAACCTTAAAATCTACGAACCTGAATTAAGGAATTATGTAATTGCTACTGCGAGAGAACTCATATCGGTAAAAAAAAATCAGGAAACGAAAAAATATGTGCTTTCAATTCCTAAAAAACTCCCATCTTTTTTCTCTCAAGTGTACGAAATAGATGAGAACCACCTTCAATTTTTTAGAGAAGAAGAATTTGAAGCACCACTAAATCTCGGGAAAGTGCGTTCCGGTTCTAAAGTCTTAGATATAAACGTAAAAGTTGACGCTCCAGAAGTATTAAAACATCACATATTAATACCCGCCGCAACAGGAAGAGGTAAATCAAATTTAGTACAAACACTACTCTACGATCGTCTGGACAACGATAAGTGTGGCAAATTAATATTTGACCCTCATAACGAATATTATGGAAGTATAACTCAAAAAGGATTGAGGGATCATCCTAAAAGTCCTGAATTCTTAGAATATTATACTATTAGAGGTACTTCAGGGGCTAACGATTTGAAGTTTAATATGAATCTCATTAATCCGGCTCATATTATCGGGAGTATAAAGCTTAC
>JAUWZT010000105.1 GCA_030615145.1 Promethearchaeota archaeon
CTTCCTTTTTTTGATTTTGACCGATCAGAGTAGAAACCAAAAAGAGGGTCGTTAAAAGCGTTCCAAACAGCGTAAGCTATGCTCATAATAACCACTAAATAGGCATAAGGTCCAACAAGACCTAAATAATCGTCGTAAAAAATCGACAAAAGCGAACCATAAGTTCCACTTATCATTGCTCCACCAAAACTTGCTAAGCCCCAATGTACACATTGCTTTGTAGTAAACTTCGGAGGTGTCAAACCTAATTTTTCTGATGTAGAATTTTCCATTTTATAAATCTCTTTTTTTTTTCATAAATTTTAATTAGATATTATATTATATTAGCATCTATTTTAACGTTTTTTTTTTATTATTACTATATTTTAATATTCTTACCTCTATTTCTTATAAAATTGAAAGAGGTATGTATCAATTAAAAATTAGAATTTATACACTAAACATTTGCTTATTTGATCCACCAATTTCGAATTATCATATAAAAAATTAAATGAATTATTAATTTGTTTTAGGTTTTCCTTCAATTCTCCCTTTAAATAAGTTAGGTATTTTGGTAAATCAAAACGACATTTAAAGTTTTTAATTTTTATATTTGGCACCGAATTAGGAGAATTTAATATTTTATTTAATTCATCATAAGGCTCGAATTGTAAATATAGTTGAGCAACTAATGAATTTGTTAGAATTTGATAAAAATTTAAGAGTTTTTCGATTTCTAATAATTGAATTTCATCGTTTGGTTCTTGGAGAATTTCAAATCTTAATTGCGATAAAAATTGAATTATTTTACCTAGATAAGAAAGCGATGTGGGAAAACTCTCTGGCATGGGCAGTTTTTTTATAAAGCTTCCGTTATACCTTAAATACCCTCCAGACATATGAAGAGTTCCGTATAATGCTTTAAATACTGAATTAATAATATCTGAATTCATTATCGAAAGTAAACAAAAATAGTCGTTTGTTTTAAATGAAGGTACCCTTAAAAAGTAAAGCCCCGTTAAATTAACGTAAATACCAGGATCATACACACAAGTAATTTCCTTAGCAATTTCCCTAAAAATTATTTTTTCACAATTTAAGTTATCCCAAACTGCTTTTTTCTCTGATGGAAAGCTAAAATATGAAATTTCGTGATTAACTTTTGCGATTTTTATGCGTTTTTTGAAATCAATATAATATTTACCAACATTTCCAGTTCCTATCAATATTAAATCTTTATTAGAAGTCTTATTTTTACTAATATTTTTGAAGTTTTCTGCCCATTTAATGAAACCAAAAGGACGATATATAATTTTTAAACCCTTTATAACTTGTATCATTGGTTTGAAATTTGTATACAAGAAGTTAACTAAGTTTATATCAGGGGATATTGGTATTACAGATGAAGGGAGGTTTTTTATTGAATCTTGGGGTAATTCAGTTATTTTTTCGTTTTGCAAATACTTAAAATCTTTCATGCTCTCAAACTTCTTTATTAGAATCGCATTGCCTGTGTTAGTTCTTCTTTTAAAAGAAATTATTATTGGATAAGCTGCTGTTTTTTGAAATATCGGTAATGAAGATACATTTATAATTTCCTTAAGCTCTGTCTCTCGTAATAACATCTCTCTAATTTTCAGACCATAATCGGCTGATAAAAATTTATTAGTAGTTAAAAAAGATAGGCATCCAACTCCTTTTTTCAATAATTCTATCGATTTTTCAATAAAAATAATACTAAGATCAAACAATCCATAAGCAGATTCAAATTTTTTTTTGATTTTTTTTTTTAATTCTACATCTAATATCTTCTTATTTTCGACGTAAGGAGGGTTTCCGATTATGATATCATTATCAGTTGAATCAAATTCAAGAAGATAATCTAAATTAAATATATTAAAGTTCAGGTTGAATTCAATGATATAATTTTCAATTTCGTCTAAATTTGAATTGGTACAAGCCCAATCGTCTAAAAAAGGGCGCTCCACATCCAAATAAAGCCACATTATTAGTCTTAGTTTTGATATTAAGTATGCCGACTTATCAATTTCGATTCCGTATAGATTGTTTTGAATTATTTTTTTCTTAATATCATAATCGGAGCACCCTAACTCAAATATTTTATTGATATTAAAAAGAACTTTGGCAATGGCGATCAAAAATCTTCCCGTGCCACAAGCTGGGTCCATAATTTTAATATTTCTTATTTTTGTTTCAAATCTATCTTTAAGACTTTCATTTTTTGCGAGTAATTGTTTTAGACTGGAGTAATCACAATTTGTTTGAAAGACTTTTCTTAGCTCTAAAAAATCGTCAAAATAGATTCTAAAAATGTTTAATACCATAAAGTCCGCAATTGGTTGAGGAGTATAAACTACTCCACGATCTCGATTATTCTTCTTTTCAGTAACTATCTCATTTTCGAATTTGTTAATTATGTTTTCCAAAATTGGTATCCTGTTTTTAGACGACGGCATTTTCATGGAATCTTAAACAAAAAAAAACGTTTCTTTGAGATTTTTTATTAACACTAATTCTAATAATGCAAGATATTAAAATAAAAGTTGAAGTACAATTAAATAGAGATAAATTAAAAATTTTACTTGCAAATAAGATTAAAAAGTGATAGATAAACCGTTTTTAGATAACATTATAAGGGAACCATATAAAATCTCTAAACTAGATTTCCAGTATATTTCACAGATTTTACGAAGAGCAGAAGAGATTTTTAAAGAAGAAAAACTGTTATTAGAGTTTAACCTCGATGATTCCAAAAGCGAGGTATGGGTTATTGGTGATATTCATGGAAATTTAGAAACTTTACAAAGATTGATTGAAATAATAGATGAAAAAAAACCTGAGTTTGTAATTTTTCTAGGTGATATCGTTGATCGGGGTACAAGTCAGTTAGAATGTTTAATTTTGGTTCTTGCGTTAAAAATTAGATATCCAAATAGATACTATCTTCTTAAAGGGAATCACGAAACTTTGGAAATGAACAAAGCCTATGGATTCTTCCAAGAATTTAAATACAGATTTAATGATCAAAAAAAATTTGACGAAGTTTTAGCCGTATACAATGTACTTCCCTTTTGTGCTTTAGTAAATAAAGGCATATTATGTCTGCATGGCGGGATTCCCGAAGATATTGCGATTTTAAGGAAGTTAAAAGGATTAAAACCAAGAGATATTGCTTCGGTATTCAAAACCATAGCAAAAAGCCTAGTACAAATTATGTGGAATGATCCTAAATCCGACTTAAAAGGGTTCTCAGAAAGTTTTAGAGGTCCTGGTATAAAATCTTTTGGAGAAGATGTTTTTAATGATTTTATGAATGAGTATAATTTAAAATATTTAATTAGAGCGCACGAAGTATTCCCTGAAGGTTATAGATGGTTTTTCAACGAGCGATTGTTATCTATATTTTCTTCTGCTAATTATCGAGGTAAGTTTTCACCAAATCCAGCGTCCTACGCCGTTATAAAAAATAATTTGGTAAAACCAAAATTAATCAAATAATTATAACACCAATTCGGGAAATTTTTCTACAATCTCGGGATATTTTTTAATTTCTTCCTTCCATCGATCGGTTTTATCAAATTCCAGAGATAATTTTTGTGAAGCTATTGTCTTTTTTGTAGGTATATAGATATAAGCAGACATTATTCTATTATTTTTTAAATAAACATCGGTGATTATTCGTTCAAATAAATCATCAAAAACTCCTTCGATTGAATCTAACAATTCTAATTCTTGCTGGTTCACATCAAATTTTAAAGCCCAAAAGGAATTCTTTGAAGGTAAAGCATAAGGAAACCAACTATTTTTGGGAAAAACTCTTGTAAAATTTTTCACGAGACATACTTCAACATTGAGTTTATCCTTCCACAGATTCCGAGTTATGAAAGTTCCATAACCAATAATTGATACGAGATTTGAATCTGAGCTTTTATTATCAATCAATTTAAGCTCTCAATTTGCATAATTTGAGAATTAAAAATTGAGCATTTGAAACGAGGGAATTAGATGATGTGCTTCCGATTTTTTGATTTTTATATTTTTAACTGATTTGCGTCCGGTTTTATGAAAAGCAAATTATTACCGCGAATAAATATTTCGTTATATTTCGCCACAGGGCTGCCTTCCATGATCTCTGTGCAATCCTCTAATATAAGATTCATGTAAGCATCAATTTCTTTTAAGAGCCCCTTATATTCAGTTCCATCTTTTAGTCTGAGTAATATCTGCCTGTTCTGGGAATTTTGAAGGATTGTTAGAGGGTTCTTATTTCTATTTTGACTTGACATATTTTAACCTTTACTATAAAAACATTTATAATATAATTATTGAAAAGATAATTTAAAGAAAAACTTTTTTGAATTAAAACCTTTTTATCGGATATTAATTATTCTTATATTTTGATCTGTTTGGTAATTTTCTTGAAACCTTTAAATAAAGATTTAGATAAGAAAAAAAATATTATTGAGAAATATAATTCAACCTCAAGCTTCTATGATAATAGATATAGTAAAATCCAAAAAGAAAAGTATAAAATTCTTTTTAGAAATTGTAATTTAAATTATAAAACCATTCTAGATGCTGGTTGTGGTACAGGCCTATTAATTGAATATGTTTTTAACTTAAATATCGATAATATAAAGAAGAAGGTCAAATATATTGGAATAGATATCTCTTGGAAAATGCTAATGAACTTTTGTGACAAATCTAAAAAAATAAAAGAAATTGAAGATATAAATCTAATTTTAGGAGATATCGAAAATTTACCGCTAAGACAGGATAGTTTTGATATAATTTTTTCAATCACATCGCTCCAAAATTTACCAGTCATAAAGAAAGGTTTGGGTGAATTTATTAGAGTCGGTCAAAAGGATTCGATTTTGAAATTATCAATCTTACGAAAACAATTGAAAGTAGATGATTTAAAGGCATATTTAAAAACACATACAATAAACCTTAAGACTGAGTTTTTAGAGAATATTGAAGATGTGATTATTCAAGGAACTCTAAATAAGCATTAATTCTAAATTTACTTTTTTTTAAATGATTGAATAATCTCAACAGGGTTGCTTTCTATATGGTATTTCTTTTGAAAGAAGTTACACACATTTTCAATATCTCTTTTTAAAATTGATCTTGCATTTGGGTGATCTGACGGAATCCATTGTAGCCAATCGATTATTAATATATTTCCTTTATTATCTACTATTATATTGAATTCTCCTAGATCTCCATGGATCATGTTCGCTTTTTGATAAATTATTTTAATTTGTTTGATGATCTTGTTAAAAATTTTACTTGGATTTTTAAGATTTTGATAATACGCTAATTCTTTTCCTCTTAAGTATGACATTACTATTATATGTCGATTAAATCCTATTGGTTTAGGGGTATCTAATTTTAGTTCGTAGATTTTACTTAAAGCGTCAAATTCTTTTTTGGCGGCAAGCCTGTTAACATACAACCAAGATAAATGTTTTCGATTACCAAGAAAGCTTCTTAACATCTTAATGTTTTTAAAACTGGTCCTTCCCATCCTATAAATTTTTAAAGCGTAAATATTTTCGTTATCGTCCATACAACCATAGACGTCTGATTCTTTACCTTTACCTATTATAGGTCCTAGCTGACTAATTATCTCTCTCTCAACCAAGGTGTGAAGACCTAGTACGTCGTAACCAATAGAATTAAGAGTATATGCTATATCATTTTTAGAAGAATCTCTTACTATTAAATCTAATTTATGTACCTTTTTAAGACGATATAAGGTTTCTTCTATTGGATTCCTAGAATAGAATTTTATGTTATTTACCGTAACATATTTAGATCTTTTCATTCCGATCTCAATTCCCATTAAAATTCTTAAATCTTCCTTATCCAGCTTTTTTTTCTCCAGTAATTTTGCTGCTTCAGCCATATTGCTTATCTTATAATTTATTTTAATTCAAGACACTTATCTAAAAATTATTAAGTTAATATTTAAAAGCGTTTCTTTAAAATTGAAACTTAGCAGATCAAAAAATATATTTTCTGTAGGCTTTAATGAATGTGATTAGTTTTTTAATGTTTGGAAACTCAAAAATCATAATGCTTGTAATAATTACAATTAAAAATATAAAGATGTCATTTTGTTTGATATAATAAATTGAAGCGGTTGATCCTTCTTGGAATAAAAACAAGAAAATTCCTTGTTGTAGATAAAACGCTATTCCGCTGCAAATTATCACGCCTATTAAGGAAAAAACAATAGCTTGATGTTCGATCTCAAATATACCAATCGCAGTAATAATAACAAAAGAAATCAACGAAATTACTATTAATATATACGAAATATAGAGCCAATTACGGTACAAATCCGCACTAACCTCAAAATTATTGCCTATATTCGTCCAAGACAAAGAAGAACATAAATTTAAAGCAGAAAATACCGGTAAAATCAAAGACACTACTAGAAAAATAAAATATAACCTTAATGTAATAAATCTTGTAAACTTCTGGTGCTCTCTTTCGTCTTCTAGTTTTATTTCTTTTAACATTAAATCCAATTTATTTTGAACATAATCTGGAATATCTTTCTTTAAAATAGATAATTGGAAATGTATGTGAGGATAGTTGGACATTAAATTTTCTAACAATTTATATCCTCTATTAAGCCTTTCTTTAGAGCTTTTTGGTCCGTTCCATAAATAGATAATTTTACGCTCTTCATCCAAAATAGCGCACAAATCGTGGTAAAGTAAGCTTGTGTTTTCCTCGACCCAGCTTTTATTAGGTTCGTTGAAAATGTATGTCTTCAGCATAGACAATCAATAATTTTTAACTCTAAATAATTTATATTTTTTTCTATATCTATACTATGTTGTTAAAATAATAAAATTAGAAAAAATTAAAATAACTAAAAAAAATCTATTGAAAATAAGTTATTTTTTTTCAATTCTTTCTTTAATTGATTCCCATTGATCACTAATATATTGTCTATAATTCTCAATTTGGCTATCAGAGACGGTTCTAAATCTTTTTTGGATTTTTAAATATTCCTCAATAGGTTTGCGTTTTGTTGGGTCTAAAAATCTTTTACTATCTTTTGATAAAATAAACTTACCGTTAATTACTTCATATAACGGCCAGAAACCCGTTTGAATTGCTAGTCTCCCGATCTCAATTGAATCTTTTGGATTATATCCCCATCCCGGAGGGCAAGGAGCAAGAATGTGTATATATTTTGGACCGTAAATATTTTGAGCGTTCTTAAATTTATCGTATAGATCAAGCGGATACGACGAAATGGCTGTTGCAACATAAGGGATGCCGTGTGCTTCCATAATTTTAGCCATATTTTTTTTATACCCCACTTTACCATTAGGAGTTGTTGTGCTAAAAGCACCAGGTGGTGTACTTCCACTTCTTTGAACTCCTGTATTCATATACGCCTCGTTATCATAACAAGCAAAAATAAAGTTGGTCCCTCTCTCAGCTGCTCCGCTTAAACTCTGAATTCCGATATCTACAGTTCCGCCATCTCCCGCAAACGCAACGACATTAACATCGTCGGCTAATCCTTTATCTTCAAGTGAAGCTACAATTCCCGAGGCAGAAGCGCCCGTAGTGGCAAAAGGAGTATGAAGCACAGAAACTTTAGTGGTACAAAACCCTTGCATTCCGTGTAAAACAGTTAAGCACGAAGCGGGTACAGTAATAATTGTTTTTGGTCCAAGGGCTTTTAGAGCAATTCTATATATTAACGCCATAGAGCATCCTGCACACGCTCTAGTACCGGGGTAAATATATTCTTCTTCAGGTATATCCATTAATTTAACCAATATATCTTAACCTCTTTTGAAATATTCTGATTCGTCATAATCACCTAACTGTTCCAATCTTAAACCAATAAAATCTGTTTTATGTGATATTATCCCTATTTTGGATTCTTCAATTGCTTTATGCACGCCCTTTATAATATGTTGGTCAGTAATATCTCTACCCCCTAACCCTACTATAAATCCTTTGATAAAGGGACTATTTTTCAAACCATATAAAGCAGCTTTTAACTCGTACGATAACACGCCTTCGTATCCATAACCAACATCCCTATCAAAAACAACGACTTGCTTTTTATTTTTGAAAAACTCTCTTAAATACGAAACTGGAAACGGTCTAAATAGTTTCAAGCTCACTAAACCAACTTTTAACCCGTCTTTTCGAAGTTTTTTAATCACATTTCGAGCTTGAGAAGCTACTGAACCCATTGCAAAAATAATAGTATCTGCGTCTTCAGTTAAGTGCGTCTTGTAAATTCCATTTCCGTAAGATCGCCCAAATTTGTCTGCAAATTCGTCATGAACCTCTTTGATCACTTGTATCGAATTTTCAAGAGCTTTTTGCATCGCATATCTATACTCGAAATACCCAGGAGCGATTCCTTCTTCACCCCGATCTATTAAATGAGGCGTGGTGACAGGATCTATACCCTTCACTTGAGACATATCTGATAAATTTATATGATGTTTTAGAGGAGGTAGAAAATCATCAATATCTTCTTGTTTTTCTAGGATTACGGGCATCATAGTATGGGACAATATATAACCATCATAAGCTACCACTGTTGGAAGAAAAACTCTTGGATCTTCCGCAATTCTAAAAGCTTGGATATTTGTATCATAAATTTCTTGATTGTCCATGCAAAACATTTGAATCCAACCAACATCACGCATAGTAATAAAATCTTGGTGGTCTGTCCAAACTGACCAAGGAGCTCCTGTTGCTCTAGTTGCCAAATTTATTATTATCGGTAATCTATTGCCCGCAGCCCAAGGTAACATTTCATACATCAACATTAATCCGTGAGAAGATGTTGCTGTGCCCACTCTTGACCCTGTAGCCGAAGCCGCGCAACATACCGCTAATGCGGAATGTTCTGATTCTACTTTAACAAAACGGGTATTCATTTTGCCTTTCGAAATAAATTCCGCTATTTTTTCGACTACCGGACTTTGAGGGGTTATTGGGTACGCCGCAATGACTCCTACTTTAGCTTGCCTGAGAGCTTGAGCTGCTGCATGGTTTCCTGTCAAAATTTTAATTTTGTGACTAATTTTATCAGATTTTTTTTTCTGTAATTGTTATTCAATTTTCACCTCTACCATTTCAATTGCATTTACAGGGCATTCTTCCATACAAATTCCACATCCTTTACAATATTCTAAATCTATTTTAGGAGGAATTGTCCTAGATACTACTGCTTCTGGACAATATAGCCAACAATTAAAACAGCTAGGTTTTCCCGATTTTGCCGGAATACATTTTTCTAAATCAATTACGGGTTTTTTAGGGCTCCATGTGCCCGTTTTCCCAGCTTCCCCCTTTACGGGTTTTTGAACGGAACCTAAGATTTTTTGATAATCCTTTTTCGTATTAGCCATAAATATCACACAAATTAATGAATAAAAGCCAATATAAAAATTAATAACTATTGAAATAAAACTCTTCCGATTAATTAAAATAGGGCTATTTAATAGAACTCAAAGATCTTATCTAAGAAAAGGCTATTAATCTACTCATACAATATTAATAAAAAAAAATGTTAGCCTTTCGAAATAGAAAGAAATTTATATTCAACAATTTCATTATCTCTTTAGAAAAAAACATAAACTATGAATGAATATCAGTTCTTTAGGTGATGGATATAGATTATAATAAAGAAGAAGTTCGAGAAAAATTCAAGGATTTATTTGAACACTCTTTGGATTTAATTTATGTAAATGATTTATACGGCAATTTTCTCGATGCAAACGAATTAACTTTAATTTCTCTCGGTTACGAAAGGAAGGACATTCCTAATTTGACTTTTACTGATTTGCTTGACAGAGATGATTTAATTAAGGCATTTAACACATTGAAGGAAGTAAAAAAAACGGGGAAACAATCTGCCCAGAGGGAATACAAGCTTAAAACAAAAACGGGCGATTATATATTCATCGAAACATATAGCATTCCCTTAAAAAAAAATGGTAAATTGTACGGGATATTAGGAATAGCCAAAAACATCACCAAACGGAAAAAAACAGCACAAAAATTAAAAGAATCAGCAGAAATGTTCAAATCTTTATTTAGAGAAGGTCCAATCCCTACTTATACTTGGAAAAAAATAGGAGTTGATTTTGTTCTCATTGATTTTAATAACGCCGCAGATAAAATAACTCAAGGGCATGTAGAAACTTTTTTAGGAACTAACGCGTCTGAGATGTACAAAGATCGTCCAGATATTTTAAACGATTTATATCTTTGTATAAATGAAAAAACTCATATTACGCGTGAAATGAAGTATAAATATAATTTCTCGAAGGACGAGAGATATTTACTAGTAAATTACGGTTACGTGGGTCCTGATTTAATAATTGTACGCACAGAAGATATAACGGAAAGAAAAAAGGCAGAAGAGAAATTAAAGGAATCTGAACTTAAATATCGCGATATGATTAATAATCTAGATGTTGGTTTTTATCAAGTTACTTTAGATGGAACGATGATAAACCATAATCCAGCCCATAATAAGATTTTAGAATATGATCAAACAGAGAGCCATATAGGTAAAAAAGTGACAGATTTTTGGCAATTTCCTGAAGATCGAGATGACTATTTAAAACAGATATTAAAAGATGGTTATGCTAAGAATTTCATCTGCCCATCCCTAACTAAAGAAGGTAAAAAAGTTGTTATTCAATTAAATTCTCATTTAATGCTCGATAAAGAAGGAAATCCGTTTGGTATTGAAGGAACTTTTATCGATATTACAGAAAAATTCAATTTAGAGCAGGACTTAAGAGAATCTGAAGAAAAATTCAGATCTATAGCCGAAAAATCGCTATTGGGCATATGTGTAATACAAGATGATTTGGTTAAATACATTAATAAACAATTTGCTGATCTAATAGGGTATACAGTCGAGGAAGTAAGGAATTGGGAACCTGGTTGGTTTGCGAACGTTATTCACCCAGATGATAGGAGTTGGGTAATAGAACAAGCTAAAAAGAAACAGTAGGGTTCAAAAGATGTAAGAAATTATTATCAATATCGCCTAATAAATAAATCTAAAAAAATTATTTGGTTAGATAATTTCTCTAAAACAATTTTATTTAGAGGACGAAATGCAAACTTAGTTACTGTTGTAAATATTTCGGAACGAAAAATTACCGAACAAAAATTAAAAGAATCAGAGAGAAAATATCGTAATATCTATGAGAACACTCCTTTTTCAGTAGTATTAATCAATTCACAAGGTGTCGTTGTAGAGGGTAATCCAAAAACCGAAGAAATGTTTGGTTATAAGATTGACGAACTAATTGGTAAAAGGTTTATGGATCTTTCAATAATACATCCAGATTACTTATCAACTATTTTCGCACTTTTTAAGAAGTTTGTAAAAGGAGAAAAAATGCATCGAATAGATATTCTAATACAAAGAAAGAATGGGACTGTTTTTTGGACAAATCTTCAAGCAGCTCTGATGAAAATCAGGGATGAAACATTTGTTCAAGCGTTATTTACAGATATCACTAAAAAAAAAGAAGCTGAGTTCCTTTTTGATGAAGAATTAAAAAAATTGAAGGTACTTGATCAGCTTAGAATAAATTTAATTTCGAGAGTTTCGCACGAATTAAAATCACCACTCGTTTCA
>JAUWZT010000134.1 GCA_030615145.1 Promethearchaeota archaeon
AGTTAATTTTAGTATAAACTTGGTTTTCCAATTCAATATTTTTAAAGTAATTGAATATGCGTGAATTTTGTGAGGTGCCGTTTAATAAAATACAGCTAATTTTGTATTTATCTATTAAGGTTAACAAATAGGAATCTATCGGTTTTGATTTTTTTAAATTATCTTGATTTAATCCGATTTCAGCCAAACCCCCGCTTTTTTTTAACTTTTTATATTGGATTGTGGAGATTTCTTTAATTACTTCATTATTTTTGTTATAGATTCCCTCTATATCCTTAATTAAATAACATTCGTTAAGATTCAATTTATTAGCGATATAGATTGCTATTGAATCAGAAGTAACTTCCCAGCTATGTTGTAATTCGTCTTTTTTCCTGAGATAATTATAAGGCAAAAAGATGCAAAAAATTCTTTTAGCGCTTTGTATGTTCTTGAAATCATCGACACATTCAAAATCTGGAAACATCTTATTCAAATCTTTTCCGTTATAATCCATAGAAAAGATGGCCATCCAATGGGCAAGATCATCCCCAAGTACTAATTTTTTATCGATACTTCTAATAAAATTAGCATACGATCCGCCACCAGGGATTATAATTATTTTCTGAAGGGTGTTATCATCATACAATTTTTTAAGCTGTGATATTGTACATTCGAGGTTTTTGCTATTTTCTAAAATTTTGCCGCCTATTTTTAAAACTGCTTTATTGTATGTCAATATAGCCCCTCAGATATTATAATTGGAAATAGAACGCTCCTGCTACAGCAAAAGCGGAAGAATTAATACGATCTGGGATATTAGTTATTTCTTCATAGCTTAAAATATCACTATATCCCAATTTTAGCAGAACATTTTTTATTAAAAATCCAGCAGATAATCCCGTAATAACAAATCTTAGTTCTTTGTTAAATTCAGGCTTTCTAAGAGTTAAGTCTTTCATAAATTCTTGAATTTCCGTTGTAATTATCTCCAATTGTTTATCATAAATATATTTCGCTATTGTATCTAATTCAGTTTTTGAAATCGTTTCTAAGTCCATACATATCACCCTTGCTAATCGAGCGTAGCAATTTTCTAATGTTTTTGAACGATTGTCTGCAGTATCATTAAGATATTCTTCGTCAGAGATATTGATTAATATTCTATGAACATCCGAAACTAGAGCAAACTTTTCGAAAGAAATTCGGGCCATTTTTCCTTTATAGGGAACGAGGTGAGTTATAGAAGGTATTGTTGCCCTTAAACCACCCGTATAAATCAATTCGTGATTAATTAACCTCTCAACATCGTTTTTTCCCTTAGCAACAGGCACAGAATTTAAAATAGGGATTATATCAATAGTAGTAGATCCCGCATCTATTAAAATACATTTTGAAACGAATTTACCTAAAAATAACGAGGTTGACACCCAATTCGCTGCCGCAATTGATGCATATTGCTTTTTTGCTTGCGAAAAATTGATAAACTTGCTATTATTGTTAATAAAGAACATTTTTTCGGTATCAAAGACTTGTTCTAAGGCATCTAATATTGTAGAAATGCCTTCACGTTTAGTTTGAAAAGCATCAGAAAGCTCGGCAGTAATAGTAATAGAGATAAAGTCAACTTCTTTTAATGTAATTCTGTTCTTTATAACTATATTTTTTACAATTCTTTCTAACATATTAGGAATGTCGTTTAAAGATTTTTCCCAGAAAGGAAAATATTCTATAAATGAAAACGATTCAAAAATTTCTGAGTTTTTAAATTTAACAAGAGCCGCTTTTGTATTCGCTCCTCCAATATCCAAGCCTAAAATGTGTTTACTTACCATAATAATAATGTAAACCGAATCAGAAACTCCTTTAAAATTTTAACTGGATAAAGAATTGAAAAATATAATTATTGTATTTTAGGATGTCTTCTTTTTTCTTTTCCTAGTTTCTTGTACTTCAAGAAGCATGCCTAAAGTTTCTTCTGTATCAAAAAATGCATAAACTCGTTTCCCTATTGATCCTGAATAAATCATTTCAATTCCGCGTTTTTCGAAATATTCAATATATGATTCTATATCTTCAATAAAAAGACTGATATGATGAAGTCCTTCCCTGCCTTGATCTAAAAATTCTTTAAAGACTGATTCACCTTCGATAAGTTGAATCAATTCAATTTGAATGTTAAATTGGCGACTTATGGCTATCTTTGTATTTACTTTCGAGTCTTTTCCTCTATATTTAAGAACTTGAGTTGTTTCTGGTATAATTGCAAATTTCGGCACATTGAAGAGTTCTTCAAAAATTTTTGCTTGTTTTTCAACATCCTTATAGACAAAACCTAATTGTTCGACTTTCAGATTTTTTAAATCAATTTCTATTTTTTCCATATACATCGCTTTGAAAATTTTTTAAAATCTATTAAACAATATTTATACTATTTATCCTTTTAATCTTTTTAATTTAATTTTCCTCGGTAAATCTTATTTTTAGTTAAAAAAGGATTTCTAAATAATTCTAAATAAAGATTAATAGTTTCGAGTCAATTTTGATAATTACTTTGGGTTATCGTACTTATCTTTTAAATAATAAATAACTTTATCAAGGTTTTCTCCGGTTAAAGCGTTAATTAAAAAATACTCTTCGTCTCTAATATTTAATTTTTCTTTTAGATATTCAATCTCATCAGAGTTGGCTAAATCCATTTTATTGAATAGAATTACTATCTGGATTTTTCCCTCTTTTGTAAAATTATTTTTAACTTCGTAGAATAAGTCCAATTGCGAGTCAATAGAATAACCACATGCGGGAGTTGGGTCAAATACGAAAAGAATTAAGTCAGATATTAATTTTAGAGCTAAAACTGCTTGTAATTCAATGTTGTTTCTTTCTGCCATTGACCTGTCCAATATTCCGGGTGTATCCATAATTTGTAATTTAATTGAATCAAATCTCCTCTCGATAAATAGATGGCCTAATGATAATTTTTTTGTTGTGAATGGGTATTCTTGAATTTCAACTTTTTTGTTCGTCGAAATATTTTTCACAATACTACTTTTACCCACATTAGGATATCCCGCGACTACGATACAATGTGTAGTATAATCGAGCGAGGGGATTTCTTTTAATCTCCCTCTAACGCTATTTAAATATTCGAGGTTTTTATTTTGTTTTCTAATTATCGAGGAAACTCTTCCGAAAGCAGCTCTTCTGATTCGATCAGCGTCTTTAGGTGTTTCAATCTGACTTAATTTTTTTGAATGTTCCCTTTCTAATTTGCTTAAAACGGGTAAAATTCCATTAAGTTTTCCAAGAGTTAATTTTAATTCGTCAACATCGACCAATAATGACGCCAACTCTTTGTAAAAATCAGGTAGTTCGTCTATTATTGGTACTTTCTTAATTATAACAAGAATTCTCTCAATTAATTCCTTAATTGCTACTTTTATTCGTGTAAATTCCTTTTTTTTTGCTTTTAAAAGAATAGGCGCATTCTTTGAGACTTGAGCGCTACTTTTCATAGCTCTCTTAAAAGCTATGTCTAATAATTCTTTTGAATTATGGACATGGGAAAATCCTAAAAAGGGATTCTTCATTAAAATTTAGTAGTTAATTTTAAATTAATTAGTTATATAAAAGAAGCCTAAAATATTACAATTTCGCTTTTAACTCTAAAATCTTTTGCTCTATTTCTGAAACTTTGGTAGATAAATCAATGGAATCTTTAGGAATTGATTCGTATAATTGAAGAATATACTGATACCTAGCCAGAACTCTGGAAAATTTGTTCATACTCTCTTCTTTTTCTGCTTTAGCTCTTGTTAGCTCTGCTTTCTCTAACTTATTTTTAATTTCAGGAGAAAGAGCAAGTTGTCTTTGCTGTAGCTTCGCTTTATGTTTTTGCTTCTCACTTAAAATACTTGAAACTTTTTTCTGAAATTCTTGTTCCTCTTCTAATTTTTTTAGTGTAGCTCGCTCTAACTTCAATTCTTCTTCTTTTTTATATCGATCTATATTTAATAACTCATTTCGCAAAAGAGTTATTTGATCACGCCAACCAAGCTGAATAAATAATTCAATCGCTTGTCTATATAAAGATTTAGCCTCGTCGTAATCTTTTTGTTTAAGACTTTGGTTTCCTTTGCCTAAAAGATCCTGTGCTTTTGCAGTAAGAGCTTCTTCTTGCATTTTCTTTTCTCGAAGTAGTTTCAATTTGTTTTGATGTTCTTTCCATTTTTGATTTTTTTGTTCATGTTGTTCTTGTGCTATTGAAATTGACCTGTTTGCTAGCTCCTTTTCCATTTTCTCGCTTTTTTTCATTTGTTCAAATAATTTGTATTTTTTATGTTGAGTTATAACTGGGTCTTTTTGTTTTTCTAATTTACTTCCAGCAAGTTCTATAGGTTTTCTCCCTACGCCTAAGCCTTTTTGTATTCTCTGTCGCCTTCTTTCAGCAGAAGCTAACGCTACGATATCTTTTAAGGGGACTTGAATGCCTTTAGATTTTCGTAATTGAGCCCATCGTTGGTACTCTTTAATTTCATTTATTTGCCATAATATTTGCTTACATTCGTAATTATAACTAAGTTGCTTGAAAATATTATAAGCATTGTTATAAAGCTTCACAGATTCATCGAATTTGTCTTCTAGAGCTAAGTTTATGGCAATTTCTAAAATTTCGTTTCCCTTTATCTCCGATATCTGATTATCTTCAGACTGTGCTACTTTTTCACCATTCAGACTGGATTTAAAAGGGATTCTATCGTTGGGAGTAATAAATTGATCTTTAGACACGGTTAAAGAGACATTTTCCTCTTTTTTTAAATTCTTTAATCGAACAATTTCTTTTATTACTATCCCAATTTCTCCTGTTAATCCTAATTTAGTATAGAGATCTTTAGCTATTAATAAAGACGAAATAGCTGATGCGTAATTTTTATTTCTTATTGCAATTTTAGATTGAAATGTCAACTGTTCAGCTTTTTTCAATAAATCAGCATTTTGGCTTGGCATATATTTTACAACAAGTTTTTGATTATTATGATATTTATAAATTAATAATTTAATAAAATTATTCTATAATTACTCATTTAAGAGTTTAAAAATTTAATATCAACTTGAACTAATATGCCTTCGGATAAAATAAAAATTGGTATTTTAAAGATTGGTATTTTAGGTGCAACAGGCGTCGTTGGTCAGAATTTTTGTCGCTTGCTTCAAGAGCACCCTTGGTTTGAAATTGCTGATGTTGCAGCTTCACCTAGATCCGCAGGTAAACCTTATGTGGAAGCTGTTAAGGAAAAGTGGCAGATGCCAATAGAAATTCCTAAAGAAGTTAAAGATTTAATTGTCAGAGATGTTCAAGATTTTGACTCCCTTAAATCTGATATAAGGTTTGTATTTTCAGCTATGGACTTACCACAAAAAGAAGATACAAAAATAATTGAATTTAAGTACGCTAAGAAGGGTATTCCCGTTATAAGTAACAGTTCAGCAAACAGATGGACCGCGGATGTACCCATGATAATCCCAGAAATCAACCATAGTCACACAGAAATAATTCCTATTCAACAAAAAAACAGAGGATTATCAAAAGGATTTGTCACGGTTAAACCTAATTGTTCAATTCAGAGCTACATGACGCCTATTTTTGCCCTCGAAATAAAAGGTTTTAAAGTTGAAAAATTGATCGTGACTATGCTTCAAGCTGTTTCTGGAGCGGGATACCCGGGAGTTCCTTCTTTAGATATGGTGGATAACATCGTACCTTATATTGGGGGGGAGGAAGAAAAATCTGAAAGGGAGCCCTTAAAAATCTTAGGAATAGTTGGAGAAAAAGGAATAATTAACAACGATTCAATACAAATAAGTGCAACTTGTACAAGGGTTCCAGTTACAGACGGTCACACGGCATGTGTCAATGTGAAATTTAAAAATAAAATACCCACAAAAGAAGAAATTATTAAAATTTGGAAAGAGTTTAAATCAGTTCCTCAAGAATTAGATTTACCGTTCGCGCCAAAACAACCGATTATTTACTTAGAAAACGTTGACAGACCACAACCAAGGAAGGATAGAGATAGCGATAAAGGCATGGCAGTTAATGTTGGTCGATTAAGAAAAGATAATGTTTTTGATTACAAGTTTGTCGCATTAAGTCATAATACAATTAGAGGTGCGGCAGGTGGAGCAATCTTAACTGCTGAATTATTAAAAGTTAAGGGTTTTTTAAAGTAATCGTCTTATCTAAAACTCATGTTTATCGATAGCAATAGACAACACGTCTTTTAAAAGAGAAAAACTTCCTCTATTCTTTATTAAGGTATACGGGGGTATTTCAGGATATACTTGAATACGTTTTTTCAGTAATTTAACAACCTTTAAAATCGAAAACAACGAAGTTTTGTGAAAATTGATAAGAAAAGCGCTTAGAACTGCCTTAATAAGGAATTTATCTACTTTAAAAACGGTTGTAATAAAACCAAATTTTTCAGAAGCACTTAACCTAATTGATTCAAGCGACTCTTGATCAATTTTAGAAAGAAATTTTTTATCGTTAATATATTCAAGCTTATTTATAGACCCATTTTCAATTCTTACGAGCATAAGATTATTTGAATTTGGAGTTTCATTTCTTTGCTCAGTTAAAATAATTAAAATATTAGCATTTAGTCCTATATAAGTATCGATGAGCCCGAAAATAAAGTCCGGTATAGCCCAATGAGAAAGTTTCTTTAGATTAAGATTGATTCCAAAAAGTCTAATTAAAAACCTAACTAGAGTATTGGATATTTTTGGCTTGGGAACCATATTCCAATATAAATCGTAACTTCTGATTCCATACAAAAGCTTTTGGAAGATTAACTTTACTTTTTCTTTGCGCGGGGGAACTTCCATTTCAAATAATTCTGAAAGAAAATTGAGAAGAGAACTTTGGTCTATGCTAATTATTTTTTCAGTTTTTAAATCAGCTTGAAGGCCCTTTAAGTCTGGTAGGAGTTTTTGATGGTTAAAATTATATTTTTCGCTTTCTAACAATTTTAAATTGAGTTCAATTTCGGAATGTAAAGGTTTGGTATTTTCCTTTTTTATTGTTAGGAATATTGGTGGATTATTGGAATTTATTACAAATAATGCGTTAAATGAGGGGATTACGCTTTCAATGAATTCAAAGACTTTTGAGAATTTAATGCCGTCCAGTAAAGTAACGCCACTTTTCAGAAATCTTAAAATATTTGGTTCAGGATAAATAAAAATTAATTCATGCTCTAGTAAAATTTGAATTATATCTAGAAGACTCTGAATAAATTCGTAATAAGTGGACTTGGTCAATCTTTCGCAGTGACTATTCATTAAATCGATGGTTCTTTTTCTTATCAATCTTATACAAGAAATCTTTATTCCGTGGTCTTTTTGTATAATTAATTGAATTCTATTGAAGAGTGTATCCAGATTATGTAAATCATCTTGTTTAATTTCAATAGAATCTTTAGGGAGTCCTTTAATTCTTGCATGTATTCCTGGTTTAGTAGTTTCATACAAGTAAAGTCCAAATACGATGTTATCGAGCTCGAAATCTGATATTACTATATCAAGAATATTTTGTTGGTCGTTTATGAATATTGGATATAAGAGCTCAAACAAGCGATACAAAAGGAAGGGATTAATTTCATTTGGTGTTAAGGGAATTCTTACCGTTTCTTTTAACTCTTTTGGGTCTTCAATTATATTTACTTTTGAGTTAAACTTTAAGATTTTTAGCCAGTTTTCCTTGAAAATTTGATTTATCATATGGAATTTAATCTCTCTATTTAGTTTTTTTATCTGTCTCTTGATTATAATAAGTTTTTATTAGATTATTAAAAAAGAATAAATTTGGGACTTGTGATTTTCCATAATAGCTGATAAGAGAATTTAAGCAATCAAATCTACTTGGAGGACACCCTGGAAGTTCGACAATCTTTTTGTTTACTTTTTCTTTAATTTGGGGTTTATCTTGAGCTTTGGAATCTTTTTTTAGCTTTTTTTTAGCAGTTTCAAAGTAATCCTTGCTATTTGTAATAATAATATTTCTAAACTCACGATTCTCTGTGCTTTCAATAGCACAATCTCCAAACAAAATAATATTTTCTAAAGATTCCGGTTTTGGAGGCTTTTCTCCGATCAAGAAGGATTGTTTTATTATATATTTTAAATCTTTTGTCATGTGAGTTTTCATTAGATTCAATAGATGATACGCTTCTTTGAAGCATCCAGAGCAAATTCGCCCCGCTTTCACATGTGTATTTTTAATATTAATATCTTCTAATTTACTCACGCAAAAATCAACAGATAACCTGATGTCTTCAAGATTTTCGCCTATTAACTTAATATTAGGTATATCAGTTATTCCTAATCTTCTATTACGCGCTTCTACGATGATATCACTGTTTAATAAATCAATCTCGAACAATCTTAAAGTAATTAAATCAACTGCTACCGCATCATTTCCTACTACAATTAAATTTGTACGCTTTAAATTAGAATCTTTGTAGATAAACGGTCCAGCGCCTTCTAAAAAGTAGAATAGATCGTTTATAACTAGACTTGGCTTTTTAACGCTGAAAATATCAAGGATATTAGTAATTAAATCTTGTTTGTATTGATCTAAATGTAAGTAATCTTTTCCGCTTCTTACATTTTTTTGAATTTTTTGAAATTGATTAGACACAAGAGAATAGGTGTTTAGTAATGATATCGTGCATTTAAACAGAGGATCTACGCTAACTTGGTTCAATAAGATTAACCTATCAGATTCGAGTATTACTTTTGGAAATTCTATAGTTTTACCATTTATCTCAACTGATTTCAAAGGGTATTTGTTTTGATCGTCTAAAAATACAAATTCTGCCCCCAGTTTTTCTATATACGACTGAATCCCTAAAGTTTTAGCAATCAAATCAGTTTTTAATCTATTAAAAGGATAACTCCCAACAAAAATCTTTTTCGCTTCTGCTTCTTTGCACAAATTTATTATAGTTTTAATTGTATCAAAATTAGTATTAACGGGAAAGCCTCCGGGCGTTCTTAAATTGATTTTAACGAAAACTTGATCCCCTTTTTCTACGAATCCCGAAATCCCGCCAAGTTTTTCAATTCCATCGGTTATTGCTTCACTTGGACTATTACTTTTAATAATTGCAACTTCAGTACTATTCATATTAGAGTTCTCTATCACAAAATATTAAAATTAAATAATTAAATAAATCTTTATTAAAATATTAAGAATGGTTAAATATTTTGAAGCAATTTGAATTAAAGATTCGGTTAGAACATTCAGAATTAAATATTTCTTCTAATGTTGTAGGAGTAGATATCGGTCAGAGCTTAACAAAGGTTGCGTACCTTAAAGAAAATGAAATCATGCTATCTATGAGCCAAACGGGGTCAGATTTTCGTGAAATAATCGAATTTTTAGATTTTAATAGAAAAAATTTTAATTTTATTAATTTCACTGGAGGAAAGGCTTTTTCACTATATAAGAAATATTCTAACGAAACTAAAACTAATTTAATTAACGAATTTGAAGCAAATATAGAAGGATTGGAGTTTCTCTATAAACATTATAAAAACAGGGCTCTACCGGTTTCATTAGTAGTTACTATAGGGACTGGAACATCAATTGTATTAAAAAACGATAATGTTGAACATATAGGAGGTTCTGCCATGGGTGGAGGTTTATTCATGGGACTAATTAAATTGTTATTTAATATGGATGACTATTTTGATGCAATTGATCTAGCTCGTAAGGGGAATCGATTTAGCATTGATTTAAAAGTAGATGACATTTACGATATTGAAGATACTAGAGTCGATAAATTATTTAGAGAATTTACAGCAGCTTCTTTAGGCAAGATTAAAAAAGATTCTGATATCAAATCATTAAAAAAGGAAGATCTAATTAATTCCCTAATTGGAATTATTGGAGAAAATATTGGAACGATTGCTACTCTTATGGCTGAAAACTATAACGTGAAAAATATTGTTTTCTGTGGAGGCTTTCTGATGGGGAATAAAACTG
>JAUWZT010000141.1 GCA_030615145.1 Promethearchaeota archaeon
GCTTTAAATCGTATTTTTTAGGTAAAATCGCGTGAAAGCATCAAATCCGAAGAGAGTTACATAATAAATCTTTTTTATAATTGAAATTTTCAATTTTTTTATGGCCATACTTCAGGAAGAAAATTAAAATCGAAGTAAATAACCACGAATTTAAATTTGTAAAGAACAAAAGGAAGTGAGAGAATTGGGAAGAAAAGAAGATGAAGAAAAAGGTTGGTTTTTAATTGAAGATATTAGTTCTGAAGAATTAGAAGATAAAGAAATTATTTTTAAAGCTAAAGATTTGATTAATGTCGCTAGTAAGTTTGATAATTGGTGGGTGCAAATAAAAGGTAAAGATGTGTGCGTTTCTCATGAAGGATTTAGTTATGAACCATATTTTTTTGGTAAAATTAGGAAAATTAAAAATTAAAAAAGTTGTTAAAAATGATAAAAAAAATTAATCCGGGATTAAATTATCTTCTTGAGATCGATTTTTTGAGATATTTTAAAATCGCCTGTAAATGTATTATATGACGATCAAAAAGGATTTGCAATATGAGGACTAAATAACACCGAGAATTATACCATAAAAATGGTAATTAAATGTAATAGAATGAAAACAAATTTTATGGGAAAATATCTTATCTGATAATACTCAATGTTATCATATGTACGACTTAAAAATAAATTTCGGAGGTTTTTTAGATTATCTTAACGATAATCGAGAGAGAATTGCATACCTTCAATTGCCTGGAAAACTAGAAGAATTCCTAGTAAAAGAATTTTGTTATTTTATTTTTACTAAATCAAAAGGAAGGTATGCTGCTGTAGTTAATATGGGAAAAAAGAATAAAAAAGAAAAAAGGATAGATATCTGTGTTATATCAGGACAAAATCTTGATCTTGAACAAATTGAAATAGAAGCAATGATGGAAGTGAAATATTTTAGAAATTGGCACAGATTTCTACCACTTAATGCAAAAGATAATATTAGAAAATTAATGAAAGATTTTAATAAGCAAATCTATTCCGTTGATAAAGACACACATGGATGGTTTAAAGTCAATTCCAAAGTTAATAGAGTTAATGCAATAGCATTTGCCTCATTCGTAAGCTACAAACAAAACGACATTAAAAAAGAAGTCTATTACACAAGAATCCTTAATACCGCAAAAGAGGAGTTTGCCAACAATATTATCTCAAATTTTTCTTTCCAAAAGGTCTATGAAGATACAGAAATAGAATTGTTTAATAAGAAAATCTATATTACATTAAGAGCAGGATTATGGGAATAAGACTACTCCCGTAAGTTACTTGTTGTATTTACACTTTTCTTTATTGTTTTGAATCTCATTTATTAAAAAAAAAAAGTAATTTAGAAATTTACTGACTATTCATTCTTTTATTTAGATCGAAGATTTCGGGCGAAAGGTCTACAAGCGTGACTTCTCTACACAACTGAGCCATTAAGATAGCGTTTATTCCTACGCCCCCGGCGGCGTCCAAAGCGATATCGTCTGAGTTTATGTATTTTCCAATAAAAAACCGGGGAATTAATACCCGAAACGAGTTAGATCTTTCGGATTCTTCTTCGAGGTTAACAATCTGATTGTACCGTTCTTTTACAACAAATGGATTGTATGCCATTTCGATTCTTATCACTTTTTTATTTAGTTATATTCGTTTCTGGATTATCCAATAACCAGTGTAAATACTCGGAAATGTTGTCGCCAACAGAAGAGCTCTCTATTCTTTTTGGCAGCAATAACGATCGAAAGTATCTTAGTATTTTCGTACCTTTCCATTCTAAAGAATTTCTCAATCGAACTGCTCTACAATAGAACCGATCATCCTCAGCTTCTTGATCGTCTAACGCTGTGGCGTAAAACTTATCTAAGTTGGCGATACTCGATTTAAAAAGAGCAAGTGCTTGTTTAAACTCCTTTCTCACAAAATATATACACCCAATAAAATAACCACAGTATCCAATGATAAAATCGCTTCCATACGACTCGAATATTCTCGCGGCTCTTAGGAACTTAGGCAAGGCTTTGTCAAGGTCGTTTTGCTGGTAATAAAGGAGCCCAAGCTCGTAAAAGGCTTCTGCGAAAGCATATAAGGATCCACCTTGAGTAAAATTTTTAAGTAATTTTTCGTAAGTGGAGATAGCGTCAGAGAATTTACCGGATTTTGCTTGATACTCGGCTAAAGTCCAAAAGGTCATCGCTATCGGTTCGTCGAACGCGTCTTTTCCCCAACGGTAGTAAGTCTCGTACAGCTTAATAACTTTTTTTATATATCTGATTGCTAATTCGGGCTCTTTTAACCTCCAATACGCGCTTCCGATCGAATCGAGTAGAGAACATCGCTCCCAAAATTCGCGCACGGGTTTACAAAGCGAAAGCGCTTGTTTGTAAGCTTGTATCGATTCCGGTAACCGATCTAAAATCCTGGTATCATATATCGCGATGGTGACAGTGTGGATATTATTGACCTATTGACTTCTCATGGCTTAGACCGCTCAACTTTTAAGTTTGATTATTCGCCAATCTATTTCGGAAGCTATTTCTTTGAATTCTACCTTAACGATCCTTATCTCCCCGATCCCCAGTTAATCTGTAACGCCACATTTGACTACGAAGATCCCAACTCCAACTCAAACCCCGATCCTGATCCTAACGGACTATATCAAGGAGATGTAGTGGTTACCCTTCCCTTAGCGATAGGGATGATAGTAACCGTTTCGATATTCTTATTTGGCTCGTCTAAAGTTACTCGGTTCAAAATATTCAAAAATAAACGAGCGTTAAAATAATAACTAATTTTTTTCTCTCTTTTTCCTTCTTTTTAAGAATTAGTTTCCATGTTATACTACTAAGTATGATATTATGAATGTCGACAGGAATTGATTGTAGAGACTTTTTTATAAATTGTTTTTACAATGACGGCTACAGCAAAAATTCCAATTTTCGTTATTCATTTTTTATTTCCTCCTCTTTTGAAATCTATTTTTTTATCATTTACTATTAATGGATATCTACAATTAGGGCACATTTTAATTATAGAAGTTTTCCATCTTCGTATTCCCCAGTCCCATCCTGAAGGCGCATCTCTATTTTCTTCTGTTTTTATAATCAAATCCTCCTCATTAAATGTTTCACCACAGAATTGACATTTTATTTCTTTCTTTTCAGACATTATTTTTTTTACATTTCACAAGTTGAGACAAGTTTAATTTTAATATTTCTTCTAAGATTTGCTAAAGACAATTTAATAAAGATTATAATGTTATTTTAATTAACAGAATTCTAAAATCTAGAATTTAATTCAAGGCAACAATAATTTATAAAAAAGATGTAAATTGAGAGAGATTACGCATAAAGGTTTAGCTCGATTAGTAGGATTATACGGATCTCATACGATAGGTTCCGATAACTTGCAAATACTCGAGTCTTCATCAGTAGAACCAGACGAAATAAACAGAGAGGGGCTACGTAAGGATATGTTAGAAGTGATAATGACCTCAATCGGATGGCTTGTTGGTCATACTGATAGAGCGAAGGAAATGTCGATCCAAAATATTAATAAAGCCTCTGAAGCTTATAATTCTGGTGATCAGTCTTGGCCTCGTTGGCTCGGATGGGTTTTTCATTTTATTACTGATTGGGCAACGCCATACCATTCTTTAAAAACAATGTTTGATTATATTTTAGATTCAAAAAATGATAAGTTTAATGAGGAGTCTGAAAGTGGTGGGAAGTCGTCTTGGACTATATTATTAGAGAAAATTCTTAACATTCCCAAGTTCAAAGCAGAGCATGACAAGTTTGAAGATATATGCGAAGAACGGTGGCAGCAAAACGATTCTATTATTAAAGACAATTTTATCAAATTTAAGGAAAATAGCATATCTTCTGCAGATTTAGAAATATTTAGCGAAAAAATGGATGGATTACGGGCTAAATACGAGAATAAATTTCTTGATTGGATTATAGATTGCTCGGATCAGGAATTTTCACTGTATATGGTGGATATAGCAGGTGTAATGGATGTTGCCTGTCAGATAGTTTTTAAGCTTGTTAGATAATAAACAAAAAGAAATATTAGTTAACGATATATTTAAGATATTTAAACGATATTTTAGTAATGCCTTGAATTTTCAATTCTAATTCGCTGAATTTTATATCCTCCCACAATTTTTCCTTTTTATTCTCACGTCAAATATAACCTATAATGGCTCAAAATGATAAAATTAATCAATTACATAAGATCATATCAGCATTGGAACAATTTAAAAAGCGAAAAAACAGTCTCTTTAGTCTCGATAAGCTAGCTAATTACCTTAACTTATCCATACGAGATATGGAAGAGGTGTTAGAGCTCGTATTTCGCTTCCAAGCGTTATTTAGCTCGATGTATGAGGGTTATATTCTCGTAAAGAAGTGGAAAAAAGAAAAAATATATCTTATGTTAAAACCAAGAACCGAAGTTAAAAACATTGGTGTGGTGGAGCCAAAAGAAATCGAAATCAACACAGATGAAGCTGAGCTATTAAACGATATGGTTTATTATTTTCAACACGTAAAAATTGGTAAGGGGTTTAATATTAAGTTAAACGGAGCCGAGTTTTCTCAAAAAGTAAAACAGTTTAATCGATCACATCCTTACTTTTTCGAGCACAGAGGAAATGGTTTGATCTACCCTTCAAAATTAGCAGTTGAGGCGGGTAAGCTTATACAATCCTATAAGCGAAGTAAAAAAACCATATCGAAATTAGAAATAGAGGACTTCTTAATACAAATAGTTTAAGAGGGACTCTGAAAGGTGGACGGCAATAATCCCGATAAACGTTATAATCCTCTCTAAATTGTCCTTTGTGGTGTAAAGATCGCCCGCTATTATCTTGTTTCGCTCCAGAATGTCGTCAATTGGTTCCTCGTCGCACCACTCCAAAATAGGTTGAAGCAATTTGTAGTCTCTAACCTTTACTTCCGCTTTTAAAACTTCATAGGCTTCTTTTACAACGTCTTGGTAGGTTTCTATCGCAGCGTTCTCGAGCTTGTATCGTATTAAAACTCCAGAAACGGGGTAAAGATATAACCTAATAATGAGCTTTCCGAATTGCGAGCATTTTATGGTGTCGTTGTCTCGTTTAAGTATTAAGCCTTTTTCGAACAGGTAATTAAGCACATATTGGTTTTTTACCGATTTAGGCACCATATCTTGGACGTATTTCTGGAAGTTTTGGTCTGGTATGCCGATTAAGTGGAGTAGAAGTGCTGTAATGTGGTCGCAAAATTCGAACGAGAATTGATCGCCTGAATAACTATTGGATATGCCGTTTTCAAACCCGCATGAACATCGTATCCCCACATCAATGTCAAATTTAGCAAAAAACACTCCGAAATCGGTCTTAATGTAACCTGAGACATTTGATTTTGTTAATTTGGTGATTTTAATTTGATGGTGATTGTTCGTTAAACTTTTAACTTTTTTAGGATCGGAGTGCAGTTTTAAGATGTTCACAGGAGTAATTTCTTTTATCATTAAGAGCTGATCGATGGGAATCTCTTGATGTGCCATTTTTTGTTTGATGCCGTACTAAAAAAAATTCCTAGGAAAAGTTATCAGTAAAAAATCAGAAGATTTATTACTATGAAAAACCCATCTATTACTATGTTAAATAAAAATGAGAAATTGCTACCTCTCATAAAAGAAACAAAAACTAATGAAAATACAATCATTCGTTATCCCGTAAACTGGGTTAGGAAAATACCCCAATTTAAGAAGGAAAAAATAAAAGCAAATTTTTTTGAAAATTTAGGCATTATTCTATTGAATAATCAAAATAAAATTATTGATAAATTTCTTAATTCTTTAAATTCTCTTGAATATGCTAAGAAACTTGAAGTAGAGGATATTAAATTACTATTTGAATACTTAGAAAAAAATCCAAAATTTAGTTTAGGGGACATGCTTGCAAATTTAATTTTAATTTCTGAAAGAGGAGAAAAACTAAATCAACTTAAAGAAACCTCCTTAAATACACATAAAGAAGCATTATTCCAAAGACTCCAAAATATTAGAGGGCTACCACACATGGATCATCGTATTTTGGATATTATCCATAATCGAATTATATTTGAACCATATGATATCCAAAGTGATGAGATTGAAATGATTTTAGATAAATTAGATTTTAAATGGAAAATTACTGCAAGATCGCCTTATTATCCATTAAAATCTATTTTAATTGAAGGAACCCCTCAAAATGAAGATAATAACATTTTTGCTCGTTCAGAAAAAGAAGAAAAACGAATCGAATCAATGGTTCCTGTAAAGTTATCTCTATTGGAAAAAATTGCTTTTAAAGAAATGATTGTTGATAGAGTTGAAATAGAAAAAGAGAAATTTAAAGAGTTTCAGGATCTAGTTGAAAAATATTGTGAGAAGAATAGCTATAATCTTGAATGGAATAGAATTCAACCAATAATAACTGATCAAAAAGGGAGACGAATTCTTCATTTTAGGGATGGTTTTGATAAAAAAATTGGTGAAAAATATATGTGGCGATATTTATATGGTGAAATGGAGGGATTTATAGTTGAACGATATATTGATGGATGGATACTTAGCTCCACAGTGATAAGTGTGAATGAAGAAATTAAACCTGATTGGATTTGTATTACCCCAATTATTGACGTTCAAAGTGTGTTGAAAAATTTTAACGATACTATAGAATATTTACATAATATTCCCAAGAAAGAACTTTATTGGGAATTTACACCACCACCAATGTTTGATGATAGAATAGAAAAAGAGTTGGGTAATGTGAGAATATTTTGTCTTTTATGTGAAACTGATTTAACAGCCAAAATATATAAAAATCCTACGATTATTTCCGAATATGTATGCGAATGTGGAGCAGTAATTGGTATAGAGCTTAAATTTGGTACATATAGAGAGACTTACTTTTTTGAAAATGAATTTAAAATGAAAGAATTCTTTCAAAAAAGTGATAAAAATACATTATCTCAAAAAATCCTAAGGAAAATCGAAAATTTAGAATTAAAGGAATTAAAAGACCAAAATCTAGTTATAAATGGAAATTTTGAAATCGAACTAAGAAAAATAATATTTGATACAGACACATTTACAATTTTAAGGTTTCATGATGATTTTATAAACAATTTATTGGGAAATTTTAAAGATATCTCAGATAAAAATTTATTTAATCTTTTAAAGAAAGAACTCTTCTTAGAAATAGTATTAGAAGAAATGGAAGCAATCTTTGAGGTTTGATCTTGGAATTAATGGATAATAATTTGATTAAAACAGTGCCAGCTTAAGGATTTTAAGGATTGAATATGAGAATTATGACAACTTTATGATAAAATTTTATTTCTTTTTAAAATCTTTCGTGTTTTTTTTTGCTTTTTCAGTTCTTTAACTTTTTGCCAAACCATGTTGCCAATCTTTTCTAACCTCTTTTATGCTGCTTTCGGTAAATTAAAGAAGTTTTTTCTTAATCTATAATAAACATGATAGAAATATATGTTTTTCCCCATTTATCTTATAATTAGTGTCTCCCGCTGTGTACTTTCCTAATTATTCGGGGAAAAATTATTTATATATTAATTATGATATTAGGTTCATTAAATAAAATAAAAAATAATCAAAAGAATTTATTTAATTATGTGGTATTCCGAAGAAGATTACTGTTCTTATTTCGATCACATTAGAGAGCATCCCAAGAAAAAAAATCTCCGTGTTTTTCGATTTGAACTATATAATTTACTTTTATTCGATAATATTATAAATCAATATCTCTGGTACAATTCAATTTCTAAAATTACTTACAAGATTAGAGAAAATGAAATTATAGCAAATATGATAATATCAGAAGTACCAAAAATTACTCATATTGACATTATTCCTCGTGCCACTTGGAATATTTTTGATTTAAAAGACACCATTAAGGTTTTATCAGAATACGAAGGATATGCAGTATACGACGAAGCGCTAGGAGCATTTGGTAGTATTAATTATCACGTGTTAAAAGCGATATTTTTGAAAGTTAACGACAGGCAAACTTTAACAGAACTAGAAAGTTTAATTTTTGACATAGGCGCTTTTATAATGGGTGGACCTGCTCCAGACCATGTATCGTTTAATCCTGATAGCAATGACTTAAAATATCCTCTCAACGATAACGACAATCCTTCAACTGAATTATTAAAGACTCTCTATAATATAGTTTATGAAAACATTGACAAAATATCAAAACATCACCCGATTAATTACGAAGAAAACGGAGAAATCTCTCCAGAGAGTTTAGCGAGCTTATTTGGATTGAGCGATAAAGTAATCGAGAATTATATACTAAGATTCGAAGCCACAAAGAATAATCCAGCTACTTTCAAAGTTCAAGATAACATTTATCTTAAATTAAAAGTGACTTTAGACAAGGCACTTAGCTCTCCAGAATTAAACGATGTTCAAACACTAGTAGAAAACGCGCTTGATAAATTTTCGATAAAAAAATGGGGTAAATTTCCATTTACGCTTGAATTACGAGAGATTTTTTCCAAATACGCCTCTCCCATTAGTGGACAATCTGGTGATGTTTTTTCCGAACCCAAACTTTCAGAAGCCTTACATAGAGGTCACAACTATATCCAAAAACTAAAACAACCAGGAACCACTCAAAAAGAGAATATGGATAAATACTTCAGAGTAATTACGCTAATTGACTTGATCAATGATAAAAAAGTAAGGCCATATGGAAAAGATAGCAAAGAGAAATTAGAGAGTATCGAGAAAATTAAGGATGAATGTATTGATCTATTATTCCGCAAGATGGTTGATAAAAAGATGATACATTCGGAAGATATGCGCTCTTTATTTGATACTGTCACTATAACCCTTACTACACTGACGATTGCAACAAAACCGCGAGTAGCTAGCAACAGAC
The DNA here is from genome assembly GCA_030615145.1 of Promethearchaeota archaeon. Classification (GTDB taxonomy): domain Archaea; phylum Asgardarchaeota; class Lokiarchaeia; order Sigyniarchaeales; family SOKP01; genus SOKP01. Next base: position 8,957 of record JAUWZT010000141.1, read on the forward strand.
AAGCAGTATATACATTTACGGACCTCACGAGAATAACTAGCAAGAAAGATCCTGATAAAACATACGCGAAAACTAAAAAAGAACTTTGCTTTACGAGAAATTTAGGTTTGGTTTTTTATAGAAAAAATGAGGGTGTGGCTACGAGCGTTTGTCCCAAAGATGAGGAAAGCGTTAATTAATCAAATTAACGTGATAACTTCTGAGATTTACAGAAGTCTACGAGAAGAAGAAGACGCAGTGTTAGCATGGCAAGAAGATTATAATATTAATGTCTCGACTTCTAAAAGTAGTAAAGATTTCTTTCGCCTTTCTGGCGGAGAAAAAATGTCTGCAGCACTAGCAGTACGGTTAGCGATTCTTAGGGTGTTAACTGACGCCAATTTTGCGTTCTTTGACGAGCCCACTACTAACTTGGACGAATCAACCCGTAGAAATTTGAGTAAATATATTTATAACATAAAAGGGTTCGAACAACTATTTGTTATTTCCCACGATGATTCGTTTAAGCGCCACAGTGAGTACATAGTAAAATTTTCCAAAGATGAGAACGAGATCACCCATATCGATTATCTTACTAAGAAAAATTATCAAAATTAGAAAACCTTTTTCGTAGAGAAATATAGAAATACTAAGAGATAAATACGAACCAAATAATTAATAATTG
>JAUWZT010000029.1 GCA_030615145.1 Promethearchaeota archaeon
ATTTTGATATATCTTAAACTTAAAGGATTTAAGATACAGAAGATTTAAATAAATCCCTTTCTAATCTTCTTACATGTTAGCATTTATATAATTCTTCTTTGATTATATAGCTAATAATTATAAATTTAAAAAAAAAGTTGATAGAATTGATAAAAACAATATACTTTAAACGAATACTTTTAATTTCAATTTTTATGATATCTTGCGTCTACATTAATCCGGCATTATTCTCATCGAACCAAGATCAAGATTCGAATAATTATGATGATTTTAGCCAAGAAACACCTAAGTATAGTATTACTGGAAATCATCCATGGTGGGATCCCTCTTTTAGATCAAGACAGTTAATAAATATTACAAATCCATATTCAGAAAGCTTTGAAAATTTTGGAGTCTCTTTTGCTTTTAATTATAATGGTTTAGTTGCTGAAGATAAATTAAATGCAAGCTTAAAAGATATAAGAATCATTGAATACATTGGAGATGATCCCTTTTTAAGAAAATATTATTTCATAAAGGATTATCCTACCAATGAAATAGTAACTATTTGGTTTGATACAAACGTTACTGCGAGCACAACAGAAACTGACACTTATATATATTACGGTAATAACAACGCAGAAATATTAACCAGTCATTTTATGAATCAATCTTCAAATTCTGCTGCAGATAATTTCGGATGGATTAGAAATGGTAATTTTGAACTTGAAAGTAAATCAGGTACTCTAATTTATGATGTGTTTGGATGGTATTGGTCAGACGACCTTCCTGACTCAGATTATCCAGGTTATGAACCAAACGTCCCAGGAGTCAATTATCAGCATAATTTATCTACTTATACGGGCCAACATGAACAAGTATATGAAGGCACTTATTCATTTAAATGGGGTAATACTGCTCATCGTGTTGATACGGGTGTAACTGGAAACGATTTTATCGGAACTTTATTTTGCACTCCTTTTGTCGTTCCAAAAGTATCTGGTGGATCAAATAAAATTTATGTACAAGCTTGGCGTAATATTAGGGTATATGATCATGGACCGAAGTATATGGGATATTACTTAAAGATTTCTAATAATTTCGATGAAGATGTGAATATAGGACATGACTCATATCCAGGTACTACATATTCTAGTGGGGAAGTAGAAAATTGGGAGAGTATAGGGAAGCTCGAGGATGAAACAGTACTTAAAGATAATTTTCTTATTCTTGATGACGCTGATACTGGAATATTAGGCGAATTAACAGATATTATTTATATAGATGTCACTGACTATCAAGGCGAGGTAATTTTCTTAGAATTTATAATGTACGGTGAAGAAAATCAAGTGGAAGCATTTGGGCAAATAGATGACGTAAGATTTAATTATACGTTAGATATAACTTTAAATCCAGAAATTGAAGAAAGAAGGGCAGAAGTTACAATAATCACTAGAGATATTGATGGTAGAATTGTTCCTAACGCTGAAGTTTCAATAGTGAACATGTCACTTCCGAGTCCAATTTTGGATACGAAAAATACATCAGTAGACGATGCATCTATTATTTTTTCTGGCTTAGATTATGGAACATATAATATAACTGTTAACTATACAACCCCAAATACGGGTATTGAAACTACTGTTTATGATAGCAGTTTAATAGGGGAAAGAAACTTTACAATTGATAAAACGAGGCATAATTTTACGATAGTTCTGGATATATGGACTATAGATTTTGAGATTGTAGACTCAAGTAGAGAGCCTTTAAATTATGGGTTTATAGAAATTTATAATATAACCGATACAGGCGAATTTTTAGATAACCTTACTCTCGATTCAGATGGAAAAGCCACTTTTCGATGGAAAAATCAGACAAGTTATTATTATAAAGTTTACTATAACAATATTGATTATAATCTTAATCCTATAGCGCTAAATGATAGTTATATCTATAGACATAATTATGATAAAAAAGATGTGAAATTCATAGAACAAACACTAAACGTAAACCAAACAAATACAGCCACAGGAGAATTCTTTTCTGTTAGTGAGCGTATATATACAAATGGATCAAGAACTTTATTAAGCAACAAGAAAATAATTAAAGCAAACATAACATTAACGGGAATGGACACACACCTCGACGATGTCTCCATTTATTATATTGATAAATATAATTCAACAGATGGGAATCTTATTTTCTATAATGACAGTTATACAGACTCAGATAATAGTGATTTTATTCAAATTGACATAAGAGAACCGCCAATAAACCCAAGTAATTTAAAATCAGATGCTTACGAAGTTTTTGGTTTGCTTATTGAAGTAAATGGCCAAAATTCGACTCTATGTAATGAAATGATTAAAATAGATCTTATTGAAACTACTAATGTTTATAATATTACAGCTTTATCCAAGGTTAATATTCTTGTTATTGATTCATTTGGAAATCCGATTGAAAATTGCTTTGTAGAAGTAAATGGCACGACTTCGGAAGGATTTTTAGAAACCACTTTAGAAACAAATGATTTCGGATATGCGGTCGGACAGATAAATACTGAAATACCCTTTTGGTTTTTAAACGGTTATAAGTATAATTTTTCTTTAAATTTCCTAGGTTTACATAGAAATTTAATAGTAAATAAAACTGAACCTATCCAATGGACACCAGGAACGGGTGTTGATGTGGATTACTATAATTATACGGTTGATCAAGCTTCTAATCTAACTTTTGAACTTTTTATACCAGGTGGCGTAAATATTAGTGATTATAAAACGAGATTTGAAAGTATGACTTGGGACGAAGAGGTTATCTGGGGGCAAAATATAACAGTTCAAGTTAATTTTTATTCAACTACTGATGATTGGGAAACTTCTGAACCGGTTAATCCTCCAGCAGAAGTTATATGTTCAATTAAAGCTACAAGCCCAGGGAGTACTGTTCTTTTTACATTAGATATGAAAACTGGAGTAGGACCGGGTATTTATTCAGTAACATTTAATTCAAGTCGTTTATCAGTAGGTGTAAGAGGTGAAGATTATTCAATTATCATATCTGGAAGCAAATCAGGCTATAGTGACCCTAATGATGTAGATGAAACAACTTTCATTGATGCTGTCTCAACTATTCTAACAATGCATGATTATTATGATTCTTTAATAGAAATATCTGATTTTTCCCAAATTTTTGGTGAATATGTCAATTTAACTGTTAAATATTATAATAATATAAATTCTCCATTAAAAGGAGCAACGCTATCTTATGAATGGCTTTCTATGGATCCAGTTCTATTCTATGAGGATCCTAATAATGAGGGATATTATACTGCTACTATTAATACTACAATTGCAGAATTTTGGGGTGTAAAAACGATTAAAGTAATTGCTAGTTTAGAAAATTATTCAATACAAACTTTAATAACCTCTATTGATATTAGAAAAAGACCTACAACGCTTAATGGACAAGAAGATTTAGTATACATAAGTTCAAAAGTTTGGGTGGAAGATCCTCATAATTTCACTTATGAATATAAAGATTCGATAACAGGTAATTTAACTGGAGATTTAGAAGTTGCCATTTATTCTTGGCAAAAAATGGATGAGTATGGAGAACCAATCGCCGGAATTGGCGGTACTGGAATTTTAACTCAAAATGAAAGTAAAATATATACATTAGATTTCAAAACTGAACTCAAGAGCATCGGTTTTTATTATTTATATGTAAACTTGTATAAACAAAACTACGAAGAAAGAGCTGCTCTTATTAATTTAGAGATACTGTATCGCGAATTTGAGTTTGAATTAAATACAACTTATCTAGATGGAAATCAGATTAGTGTTGTTCAAGGAAATGATGTTGAATTTGTACTTTCTTTAACAGATATAACAAGAAACAACATTTCTTTAGAAGGTGCGGCAGTAATATTAGATATAAATAACGCATTATACACTTTAACAGAATCATCTCCAGGTATATATACATATAATTTTTCAACAGCAGATATCGATGCCTTCTTTGCCCCTCAACCATTAACAGGAATCATAACAATTCAAAAAGCTAATTTCACATCAAAAGAAATAAGAATTACATTAATTGTACAAATGGAAGAAATATTTCCTGGCATGCCCGCTTTTTACTTCATCTTAATTACTGCCGCCATTATTGGTATTGCTGGAAGTTTAGTGACTTATAGAGTTATTCAGCAAGCGAGAATTCCAAAGTTCGTCAAAAAAATCAGGAAAGTTAAAAGTAAGATAAAATCAAAAAAACCTATATCTGAAACTTATGCAATCAAAACAAAGGAACAAATGATGCTGAAATTATTCAGAGAAGATTGGAAAGCTTTAGACCTTTCCCTTGAAGATTCATTAGGTATAAGTGATTTGAAATCAAAGACTATTCCATTGAAAGGGAAAATATCAAAAAAAGGAGGCGATATAAACTAATGCCAATTGGATTTATCATAATGAGATGGGATCCTAAAGTAAGTACGGACATTATTACAAAGTACCCCGAAGAAATTATCATATCGGATGAGACCTTAATGCAAATCTATGCAGCTCATGAATATACAGGAGACCCCGGAATGATAAGCTTAATGGTGGGTCATTTAAATATTGCGTCATACTATACTGGAGGTGAAAGACCGTTGTATCTCATTTTAATTTTAAACTTGGACGACGATCCAGACCTTTACGAAGGCGGATTGGCGGATATATCACGGATAATCCTTCAGAATTTTGAAAATCGAGCATATCTCGAAATGATTCCCTTTTTGTTTCAACGTTTGTCTGCTTACCCTCATCTAAACAATGAACAAGCTCTCGCTTTAACTTATCAAGATGAAATAAATAGATTACTCATAAACAGATTAAGAGACGAAGGAGTTGTTTCCAAATCAGAATTAAAAGTGTGGTTAAAAGATAAATATCGTAGAGGCTTTGTTGATATTGATGCGATCTTAATTGAATTGATTAAAAAAGAGATAATAAAAGAAGCTTCTGTAAAAGGAATGCCTTCTGAATTAATATTTTTCATAAACGACATATTCATGATTAGAAGGCCACCTCTTAAAATACTGAGCGATCCTGTAGAGCGAGGACTTCCTGAACCTTTAGTCGAAGTGTACAACTCTGAAGTTAGAAAATTCTTTCAAAATTATCAACCTTCTGAAGATGACAATTTGAAATTAGTAGATATTCTCACTGATCCACAGTTATATGAAATATTAAAATTAATGAGATTAGCAGTAGTAACCAGGAATACTTTGGAAAAACTCAGAAAAAAAGGAGTAGATGATATAGACGGCGGAATTAAGAAGTTATTGGATAATAAAATTATACATGTATTCCAAAGCGAAAATGGAACTGATTATTATGCATTACTTTCTGACTTACATATTTCCCTTGTATATCCTAGATATATGTTAAATATGATACTAAATCAATATGATGTGAAATCGAAATCAGAGCCTGTTTTAATTGAGTATCTAAATGTGCTTGAAGATGCTTATCGCCCTTACAAGCTTAAAACAAAACCTAAAGAATAAATTATTTTTATTTTTTTTTCTAATTTTTTGTAAATTAAGTTTTATTATTAAAACTAAATCATTTTACGAGTTTTATTTACTCATGATTCGTATTAACCAGGTAGATATCGTTTTAATTTTTCAGATTTTTGGTAAAATTCTTTATAAAGAGCATCATCTCCCAATTCAAGACACAAATCTGCGATTTTATCAAAATAACTTGCACTTTCAGCAATTTCTCCGTTTTCTAAGCATTTTTTTGCCAATTGAATTAATTGATCTCTTTCAAATAAAGGTTTCAATAGCGTTGATTCTTCAGTGTTCATTTCTAAGATATCTGCAACGATTTGGACCATTTTATCTCGATTATTGGGTTCAATTGCAACCATCGAATATGTCTTGATTCCGAGTATATCTTCGATCTTTTCAACGCTTAATGCCCCATCTAAGTCTTGCTTATTTGCAATTGCAGCGGAATGTGCGTTTGGTGTCTGTTCTTTTATTAATTCAACGAAGTATTTGCTTTTCTCTACATTTTCTAAAGTGGAGTCTGTAATTAAGAGAACAGCATCGCTCCCTAACATAAAATCGTTCCATAAATAGCTAAATTGTTCTTGACCAGCAAAATCCCATAAATGGAAGATTAACTTTCCAATTTTAATAGTGGAAACTTTACCTGTTATTGTAGGAATGTGAGTTTCGGGAACTTCTTCCGCACGTATTAATTTAGTAATTGTTGTTTTCCCTACTCCAGAAAATCCTACTAACGAGATTTTAGTTTTTATCTTTTTATGAATTGATTCTATTAATGGGTTAAATATTTCAAAGAGTGAAGGATCCAAATTGTCGAGAATATCACCAAATGATTCTAAAAAATCATTCTTTAATTTATTTATTTCTAGTTTTACAGTTTCCATATCATCATTGAATCCAGTTATGAATATGAAGATTAAATTTGAAACTCTGTCTATGGTATATATAAATCTATATTTAAAAAAATTAGAGCTTCCAAAATCGTTTAAAAGACCACGAGAGATCTCTGCTTCAACTTCTTGATAAATGCTTTGAAAATTTTCAAAGGACAAGACTTTACCAAAATCTTTCTCGTATATTACATTCCCATCCTTTAAGATATATATTTGTCGCAACATTTTCATTAACTCAGAATGCTATACAATTAGGTATCTATATTTATACTGTATTTTTTTTTGTTTCAGTTAAAAATAAGACATTCTTTCTTGATTCTTCAATCTAAATTTTTGTATTTAAACTTTTATAAATGGTAAATTAAGAGAAAATTGTCAGATTGGTGTTTTTATTAAGCTTTATAATCGTAGATTTATCTTGAAAAGAATATTTAATTCAATGTTCAGATTTCTAGTATTTTTTCTATATTATTTGTTATTTTTTGAAAACTTTTAGAATCTTCAGGAATGTTAATTATTGCTTTTCCTTCTAAATCAAATTTAGTTAGAATTTCATCTTCAGGAATTAATGCAAGTAAAGGTAAATCGTATTCTCTAAGCCTATCCAGAATATTAGTAATATCACCTTTAACTCTATTTATTATAACGCCTATTTTTTTATAATTTGTAAATTTAATGGCACTTTTACTAATTGATTTTGCAGTTTCTATACTCCTTAGAGATATATCTGAGATAATTAAGATATTATCAACAGATTTAATTACCATACGGTTAATTTGTTCAAGTCCCGCTTCACAGTCGATCAAGACGACATCAAAGTCGCTAGAAATTGATTCTATGACTTTTCGAAGTAAAGCATTCGAAGGACAGAAACAATTTAAACCTTCAGGTTGACCAATTGAAAACAGACTAAAATCTTTACTCTCCTTAATAGCGCTATAAACCTCAAAATCTATTGTTTCAGCAATAGCTTGGATATCACTCTTTTTACTTATAGACTTATCGATTAATTCGGCTCTGACCATCTCGAGACTTTTCTCTGGAATTAAATTAACCATTTTACTGAGGTGAGGATAGGTAGGATCCGCATCAATTAATAGTAATTTGAAATTATAAGAGATTGAAATTGCTTTAGCAATAAGAGTTGTTATAATTGTTTTTCCAACGCCTCCTTTTCCGACGATAGCAACTATAAGTGGGGTTTTTTTCAGCTCCATTATTTGATTCCGTTCATTTATTTCTTTTAATTTAAATCTCTTCTCGAGAAACTAACACTTGCTTGACATTATAGCAATATCAACAGATTTGATTACCATACGGTTAATTTGTTCAAGGCCGAAGTAGGATTTCCACCGGCTAAAAAAACGGGAACCATAACAATTCTACATTTATTAAATTTTAAGATTTTAATATTGCAAATTCAAATGCTATTATGTTATTTTAAGCCTTTTTAGAATAAAGATTTAAGCTTTATATTTTAACAGAAATTTCATAAAATTTTTTTTTAATAGTTTCATCACATCTAATCACACATGGTTTTTTGGTATTTAAAATCGTAAAATCGTCGTTTAAGTTTATAGTTTGCTTAATTAAAAAATCGGGAGCTAAGTATTGTTTATAAGTTAAAAAATAATATTAATTATTGAAAGTGTGCGTTTGACCACTTTTTAAAACGAAAAAAAAAGAATAAAATCTTATCTTTATCATGCAAGAATTTACACTGAATAAGTTCTTAACGTTAAAACTTGAAGAAGGAAAAACTGTTATATATGTAAATAAAAAACCCTTTACCCAGTGTAAGTATCTTCTACTGGTAATACCTTTAGAATATACCGATGATTTAGAAGACATAAACTCAATAGACGAAGCTGCTGAAAAATTAAGTCATTTATTAGAGGAAGACGACGATTTTGAAAGCGAAATTAAAATCGATCCAGAAACAGAATTTTGGGCTCATTGCTCCAACTTGCAAGCTTGGGTCGAAAACAATTACGACTCACGATTATTGCACTATAATTTAGCTTTTCCCTTATTAGAGGCGCTAAGCAAAGCTGGAGATTTAAACGCATTAAAAGCATTTAAAGAAGAGATTGCATTAAGGTTAGAAAGTGGATATCCTTCTGTCATTATTTTTTTAATAGCTGAAAAATTTATTGATTATTTAGAGCGGGAGGATTTTCTATTATGTATTTTAAACGAAAAAGACGCTTTTAATGCCTTAAAAATTGAAAGCATTTTAAACGTTAAACTAAGTCCTGAATACGAATCGTTTGATCTTGGCGACGAAAATTTGTTTATGTTTGAAAACAGAAAAGTGCTCGGGTTAAGCCTTTCTAATTCGAACATCAATTCAGTATTTAAATATATTACAAAGTTGGAAAATCTATTTGCTCTCGATTTAGCGGAGTGTAATTTGACTAAGTTACCAAAGTCTATCGAAAAATTAAAAAAAAGTCTCGAGATTCTTGACTTATCAAGTAATAAACTAGAATCTATCCCGATTGTTATTAAAAAATTGACAAATCTTCAAAATCTTTACCTGCGCGCGAATAATATATCAGATATAAATAATGTTGTAGAAATAACTGAGAAGTTAGAACGCTTAAATCACTTAGATTTAAGCTATAATAAAATAAAAATCCTCCCAGAAGATATAGAGCAAATAAAAAAAATAGGAATAATTGAGCTAATGCATAATCTAATCGAGCACATCCCGGACTCCGTAAAAGATAAATGGCAGTTTCGCTTTTAAGTAAAAAAAATAAAAAAGATAATTATTGGAGTTTTATGATCCAATTGTTTTTCCAACGCCTCCTTTTCCAACAATAGCAACTATAAGTGGTTTTTTTCTCTGGTTTTTCATTTAATACACCTCAATTTATCCGTTTAGTTCTCAATCTCCTCTCTTGAAACTAATACTTGCTTAATATCTAAACATTCTTCTTGATATGGGCATATTTCACAACCCCAATCGTAATCACAATCAATCCTTTTTTTCCATTCTTCTATTTTCTTTCTCCATTTTTCTTTAAACCTATCTGTAATTTCTGACGATAGCGTAATGAATTTTTCAATAGAATCGGGATATGAACTGATTAATATTACTTCTATAGTTTTAATTAAACCTTTAAATTTTTGTTTGTATAGAGAAATAATAGCATTTCCTAAAAATTCGAATGAAAATCCTTTCTGCAACGCTGATGTACTTAATCTACACCAAAACCTGCGAGGAATAGTTCGAATGGAAAACCCTTCTATGCCATTTGAGATAAAACTCAATTGCCTTAACTCATTTATATCCTTCTCTGTGCTGTTCTCGACTCCAATTAAAATCATCATCCCAAAATCTATGTTTTTATCCAAGCATTTATCTATTTCTGGACCTAATAAACAAATTTTTCCAGTTTCGATTAGTTGGGCATCTTCAATTGGAAATATTATTGAGAAGGATTTTTTTTTCATCCCACCAAGTTCTATACCCGTCTCTTCTTCAAGGATGATTTCTTTAAATTTATTTAATTCAACTTTAATCCCTAAATTATTTAAAAAAGCAGTATGATTCAAGTCTGAACGATAAAAGACCAAGAGCTTTCCGTTCTTTCGTTCCTTTTCTAAGAAATCTCTTATCTTTTCTATAATAATTTTGTTTTGCATTAACTATAATAAACCTTCTTTACTTTTTAAAGAGAATCTTAATATTTTCATAAAAAAAAAATTAAATTTTCGAAAGATTAACTATTTAAATTCTAACGTCAATTTTACTTTTATATATACCAAAATCCTAATAGGAAAATAATAATGATTTCGATTCAAAAAGGAGAAGATCTAATAACCATTACATTGCAAAATATTTTAAGTTATAGAAAAAACGATGAGGATTTCATAAATCTAGTATTAAATTGGAACAAAAAAGTTCTAATTGAGCTTGAAGGCTTCTACCCAGTCGAAGTTATATTTGATCACAACGAAATTAGATTTAAAATAAAGGATTTTGATAAAAAAATAAATCTGAAGGTGAAAATGGGCATATATACTTTTTTAGACTTGGCCTATGGTAGATTGAATCCAATAAAAGCTGTCCTTAAACGTAAACTCAAAATTAAAGGATTGTTAAAAATTGGAACTTTATTAAAATTCATGAAAATCTTTTTAAAAACGATGAAAATGGTTGCTTCAGACCCTAATAATAATTATTTTTAATTAAATAAAGAAACAAGATAATAAGGTGAATCCAAATACATGACAGTAATAAAAGACAGAAATATTTACGAGAAGATAAGTAAAGAGGATGTGCTTAAAAAGTTAACCGAAATATTTGAAGGAAAAAATGTGACCAATAAGTCCGGAGATCTATACCCATATTCTTATGATATGACCGAATGTGAGCCTCATACGCCTGATTTCGTAGTTATTCCTGAAAATACCTCGCAATTAATCGAATTAGTTAAGTTTTGTAATTCCAATTTAATTCCAATTGTTCCTTATATATCTGGAAATAATGTAGGGGGTTTAACGATTCCGGAAAAGGGTGGAATTCTCGTTGATTTTGGTAAAAAGATGAATAAAATTCTGCATGTTGATGACAATATGATGTACGCTCTCCTAGAACCTGGAGTTACCTTTGGTCAATTGAAAAAACACTTAGACGAAAATTATCCTCACCTACGATATAGTTACCCTTTCGCCCCTCCATATGCAGGGGTTGTTGGAAATGTGTTATTGAGCGGAATGAATAATCTCTCGTGTAAAATTGGATCGATGGGCGATTCAATTAATGGCTTGGAAGTAATTACTGCTGACGGCGAAATCGCCAGGATTGGCTCGTGTTTTTATGGAAAGGATGAAGCAGCCCCCGATAGTTGGTGGTGTAGATATCCTATGCCTGATTTAATGGGAGTCTTTATAAACTGGCAAGGTATGACAGGTTTAGTGACCAAATGCGCCGTTCAACTATGGCCTAATCCACCAATCAAAAAAACATATCTCGCACTAGTTTTTGGACTTACAGATGTAGCTCCAGTAATGAGAGAGGTCGGTAGAACTGATATTATAGACGATATTTCAGCAGTTAGCATCGAAGTAGTAAAAATGGCTGTAGAACTTCCTATTCCTACAAAATTTTCGGGAGAACCCGATTTTGCAAGTATGTTTTCGATCTCAGCAAAAACAAAAAATCAATTCAATGCAAAAGAAGAAATTTTGTTTAACGAAGTAGAGAATTTAAATAAACAAGGGAAAAATGTAATTTTAGTTAATGCTGATGAGTTCGTAAAATTATTTAACTTAAGAGTTAGATGTTACCTCGATTTACCCTCCGTAGTACTTCCACTAGTAGAGTATTCAGGTTTAACCTGGTTTGGTTCATATGCTCCAAGCCACAAACTCGAAGAACTAATCGAAAAGGTGAATAAGTTATTTAATAAACACAATATCACTCCATTTATTTACATGAAGATGATGAAATCAGGTCATTACGCGATATTTCGACCTATTATGCGTTATAACAAGTTTAAAGAAGGTGAAGAAGAGAGATATCACATGTTATTAGAAGAAATCACTGATGTATGCATCGATTTAGGCTGTATACCATATAAAACCCCTGCTTGGATGACGGAAAAGATACGCAAGAAGATTAACCCCGGATGGATTAACCTCTTTGAAAAGATAAAGAAATGCATGGACCCAAACAACATATTTAATCCGGGTAGATGGAACACATAAATTATTATGTGGATAGTAATTAAAAATTAATCATGCTATTAATAAATACAAAAATAAAAAGTCAAAATAATTAAATAAATAATTGTAGGAGAATAAAATGCTTAATATAGAATTTCCAGATGATTTAATATCCTTATCGTTGTATAATATTTTCAATTCGAGAAAAGACGAAAGGAAATTTATAAAACACGCGAAAGATTGGAATAAAAAAATAATGCTTCATATCGAGCCATTCTATCCCGTGACAGTAATCTTCGACGGTAGCAATATCAGATTTGAAAGAAAGGAATATCCGGAACCAGACATGAAGGTAAAGCTCCATATCAACACCATGCTTGATATCGCTAACGATAGATTAAATCCTTTTTTTGCTATAGAAGAAGGGAAGATGGTAATTGAGGGCTTAGGAGAAGATAGCGAAAAAATAATGAGGTTTTATAACATATTTGTAGTATCTATGCAGATGGCGGCGCAAGAGCCCAATGTGAATTATTATGAAATAAATAAGAATACAAGGTGAAATAACTCAAATGACAGCAATAAAAAAACGAAATATTTTTGAAAAAATATCAAAAGATAATGTTTATTCTAAATTGGTCGAGATTTTTGGTAGTGATTATGTTACTGATAAGGATGTTGATTTGTACCCATATTCTCAAGATATGACTGAGAATAAACCCCACATGCCCGATTTTATTGTAATTCCTGAAAGTAAAGAGCAGTTAATTGAACTGGTTAAGTTTTGTAACGAATATTCGATTCCAATAGTTCCTTATACTACAGGAAATAATGTTGGAGGATTAACCATCCCTGATTACGGAGGAATTGTTGTTGATTTTGGAAAGAAAATGAATAAAATCTTACATATATATGACAACATGATGTATGCCCTCTTAGAACCAGGTGTTACCTTTGGTCAACTTAAAAAACATTTAGAAGAAAATTACCCTCACCTAAGATATAGTTACCCAAACGCACCCCCTTACTCCGGCGTAGTTGGAAACGCCTTATTAAGTGGTATGACAAATTTGGGGGCAAAAATTGGCTCAATGGCAGATTCTATAAATGGTCTTGAGGTCATAACCGTTGATGGAAACGTAGCTCGAATTGGATCGTGCTTCTACGGGAAAGATAAAGCAGAAGACGATAGTTGGTGGTGTAGATATCCGATGCCTGACCTTTTGGGATTATTTCTGAATTTCCAAGGCATGACAGGCTTGGTAACCAAATGTGCAGTGCAATTATGGCTAAAAGAGCCGATTGAAAAACCGCAACTCGTTGTCTTTTTTGGATTAACGGATTTAGCACCGTTTTTAAGAGAGGTTGGAAGAGCAGATATTGTTAACGATGTTGCTGCATTTTCAGTAGAAGTAGCAAAAATGGAAGTTGGAATACCAGAACCCGTAAAATATCCTGGAGAACCTTTTTACACTGCTGTGATGCCGATGACCGCTAAAACTGAAAACCAAATGAATGCTAAATTAGAAATCCTTAATAATTTAATTGAGAAGCTAAATAAAGAAGGAACTGATATCCATCTAATTGATTATAACGAGTTTGCTAAAATTTTTGGTCTAAAAGCTCTCAATATTTATAACTTACCATCACAGATTCTTTCCTTACACGAATATAGTGGACTAACATGGTTTGGCGCTTATGCTCCAACTCATAAATTTGAAGAATTAATTGAGAAAACCGACGCATTATATCGTAAACATGGGGTACCCCCGTTCAATTATCTTAAGATTATGAAAGGAGGTCATTATGGTATATTTAGACCTATATTTCGGTTTAAGAAATTTACAGACCAAGATAAAATCGTTAAATTATTGGAAGAAATTGCTGATGTCTGCATAGATTTAGGGTGTATACCTTATAAAACTCCATCGTGGTTGACTGCTAAATTGCGAAAGAAAATCAATCCAGGATGGCTAGGTCTTTTTGAAAAAATAAAACATTGTATGGATCCTAATAATATATTTAATCCAGGAAGGTGGAACACATAAATGGTCGAAATTGATGAGAATTTAATTGGAAAAGAAGTTTTGGAAATGGCATTTGATCGCTGTATCAAGTGCAGTACTTGTAAATATAGCTACAAGGACTTCGAAAAATCGTGCCCAAGCGGAGAAAGATTCCTATTCGAATCATATTGGGCATCTGGGAAAATAAGAATAATAAGAGGTGTTGTAACCGGCGAATTGGAATGGTCAGAGGATTTAAAAGACGCTATTTTTGCTTGTCCAACATGTGGAGCTTGTATGGACGCTTGTCAAGCGCCTCACGCCGATTATATTGTAGATATGATAGAAGCTTTAAGAGAATTAGCTGTAAAACATATTGGGCCTGCTACAAACCAAGAGTTTCTGGTTTCTCGTTGCGAAGAGAATTGTAATCCTTATGGAGAGTCTAACTCTGATAACGAAGAGTTGAAAAAGCAATTTAATTTACCAGATAAAGCAGATTGGGTTTACTATATTGGATGTACTTCTAATTATCGCCAACAAAGTTTAAGGGACTCAACTTTAAGATTTCTAAAAAAAAGCGGTATAAATTTCACTTTAATAGACGAACATTGTTGTACGAGCCCTATGATTCGAACTGGTCAACTTAGCATTGTTAAAGATTATATGAACTATAACATCGCTCAAATTAAAAATACTGGGGCTACTAAAGTTATTACCTCGTGTGCGGGTTGTTACAGAACATTTAAGAAAGATTTCGAAAAATTTGGCGAAGAATACGATTTTGAAGTGTTCCACACTTTAGAATTAGTAAAACAACTATTAGACGACGATAAATTAAAGTTTAAATCGGAGTATAATAAAACAGTGACTTATCACGACCCTTGTCATCTTGGAAGGCATATGGGCGTTTACGAACTTCCTAGAGTGATTTACAAGCAAATCCCAGGGTTAAAGTTAGTAGAAATGAAAAGAAATAGGAATTTTGCTTGGTGTTGCGGAGCTGGAGGTGGCGTAAAAATCGGGTATCCTGAATGGTCTGTAGAAATATCAAAAGAACGCCTTGATGAAGCTAAGGAGACCGAAGCAACGGTAATATCGTCAGTATGTCCTTTTTGTAGGACGAATTTAAGCGACGCTAACGATAATTATAACTTTGATTTTGAAGTGCTTGACCTAATGGAAATCATAGATCAACTAGATATTGAAATTGAGAAGTAAAAATAAATGGAATTATCATTTTTCCTTAATTTTTTATTCTAAAATTACTTTTTAGTAAAAACTTTATAAACTAATTTAGCAAATTAATAGTAATAATTGATTTTGAAGAGAGATATCGTATAAGGGTGTAAAATATGGAATTAGAAGACGAAAGATTTTCTGAAGACGAAAACCTATGGGAAGAACATAAGATTCCATTAACTTATGATCAAGAGAGTATGACAAAATGGTTTACTGAAAAAAGGGGGGGAATTAAAGGAAGAGCAGATGTCTTCTATCTTATGTTTGGTATAACATACAATTGTCAGCTTAAATGTCCACATTGTTGCGTGGGTAATTATAAAAATGAACCACATCGAGAACTTTCGACTGATGAAATTAAGGACATATTAGATCAATCTGCTAAAGCTTTTGTGGTCAATTTCTTTGGAGGTGAACCAACTATGAGAGCAGATATAATGGAATTAATAAAGTACGCTTCAGAAAGAGCTGTGTATGTATTTTGTGATACAAATGGATTAAAAATCACGAAGGATTTTGCAAGACAATTAAAGGATAGCGGTTTGGAAATGCTTTATGTTAGCATCGATAGTCCAATTCCAGAAAAACACGACCAATTGCGCGGAATGAAAGGAGTATATAATAAAGCCGTTCAAGGTATAAAAAATGCGCTTGAAGTGAGACTAAGATGTACTCTTTCTACTTATGTAACCAAAGAAAATCTAGCTAACGGTGAATTTGAAGATGTAATCAAATTAGCAAGAGAGTTAGGTGCAAATGGAGTAAGATATTTATTACCTACCCCCGCTGGGAGATGGTTATACAATCCTGAGGTAAAATTGACGCCTCAAGAAGAGAGAAAAGTTAGAAAAATTGCGAACTTTCCATTTGTATATAGAGATTTTTATTTTCAAACTCAAAGTTCAAGTCAATGCAGGGGAATAGCAGATAATGTGTATTTTTATATTTCTCCTTATGGAGATGTCCAACCTTGCTGCTTCATGCCACTTACTTTCGGAAATATTAGGGAAGAACCTCTGAAAACAATTTTAGAAAGAATGTGGGGCCATCCAATGATATGCGAATCTTGGGCAAAAAAAGAATGCCCGATGTTAAACAAAGAATTCAGGAGCAAATATATAGAGACTATTCCTCCTAAAGCTAAGCTACCATTTAAAATGTAAAGATTGTAATATATTATCTAAAAAAGATTTAATCTTTTAATTAAAAAGAAAGATAAAATTCTCTAATTTAAATTCAAAAAAA
The DNA here is from genome assembly GCA_030615145.1 of Promethearchaeota archaeon. Classification (GTDB taxonomy): domain Archaea; phylum Asgardarchaeota; class Lokiarchaeia; order Sigyniarchaeales; family SOKP01; genus SOKP01. The sequence continues at coordinate 16,608 of JAUWZT010000029.1, forward strand.
CTGAAAAAAATGATTAAGGTATCATGTGTTCAATTTGCGTATAAACAAATTGAAAGTTTTGAAGATTTCGCTAATAATGTGGAAAATTTATTGAACCAAGCCGAGGATTCGGATTTTGTCGTGTTTCCCGAGACTATTACTTTAGAACTTCAATATCTAATTCCAAACAACAATTTGAATAAAATACCTGAATTCACTGAGAAATACAGAAACCTTTTCGCTCGCTTATCTAAAGAAAAAGGGCAATATATTATAGGGGGTTCGCACTTAACAATTGAAAACGGAAAGGAGTACAATATAGGGCATATATTTTGCCCCGATGGAAAATTATTGATACATCGAAAAACACATCTTTTTCCATTAGAAGCAAGTATGGGGGTGACTCCTGGAAACACTTTAGAAATTTTCGAAACCGAAAAAGCGAACATTGGTCTGGCTATCTGTTACGAGATGGAGTTTCCAGAAGTAGCTCGAACTTTAACTTTAAAAGGGGCTGATGTTATTTTTTGCCCCTCCTATACTATAGGCGAAGCTGGATTCTGGCGCGTAAGGCATTGTTGCCAAGCACGAGCCATAGAAAATCAGATTTACGTCCTCCATTCGTGTTTGGTAGGAGAATCTCCGCATAAAGGAATGGAAGGATGGGGAAGATCGTCAATTTTAAGTCCATGCGAAACTCCTTGGAATTCTAATGGTGTAATTGCTGAAGCCAAAACAAACGAAGAAGAAGTAATAATTGGTGTATTAGATCTCAAAGTCTTACACAAAAAAAGAAAACGTGGAGCTGCTACTACTCTTAAAGATCGACGACCCGAAATCTATGAGATTTAATTGTAAAAATTAGATCAATTATAGAATCCTTAATATATTTTAAGACGCTTAAACGATTTTTAACTCTTTAAACTTAGTCTATAGTAATATTAGAAAAAAATAATTAAAAAAAATATATAATTTTTAAGCTGGTTTTTTATGACTGAGCACTTTGGCCATTAGCATAGACGCTACCAGTGGATGTTGCTAATGTGAAGGTATATTTATATATCGCTATTCCATAATTATCTGAGGAATAGACATTCCCTAATATATCCATAGTAGCATGAGGTGTATAATTGATGGATCCTGTACTGGTTGAGCTTGTAAATCGAACACCAGTATTGGCTAAATTATCTCTATAAAATACATCTATATTTCCTGTTGAGGTATGTACATTGCCAGTGACATTAGCGCCCATATTTGTATATTGATAAATCTCCGCATCAATAAAACCAGTTGAAGTTTGAAGATTTAGATCAATATCCTTTGAATAGTACATATTGTAGCTTTTAAATATTACGTTCCCAGTTGAGACAACTCCAGTTAAATCAGCTCCCATAATACAATTTGTATAGTTTAATAGAAGTGACCCCGTTGCTGTAAATGCTTCAAACCCATGAGTAAAATTGGTATTTTTGGTAAAAAGATCAACATTACCAGTACTAGTCTGAAGTCCAACTTTCCCTTGGAATTTGTTGTTGCCTAATGTGGTTAATTTAACTGTACCTGTACTCGAAGTAAGGGAAGTGCCATTTAAGATAACCTCGTCTGGAACTGACATTTCTGTCGCACCATTAGCTGTTGTAGCGTCAATATCATATATTACATCGGTTCTCAGTGTAACTGTTATTGTAATTTCATATGATTTAAACCAGTGCGAAGGATCAAACCAAACGTCTGGTAAAACCTCAAGATTGAATATACCAGATGATTCAGCCCACCATTCAATACTTGGATTAAAGAAATCTAAGTAATTTTTACCAAACATGAATAACCCCGCAATTTTTAAATCGACATCGATTTCTGCAAAATAAGAAGTCTCGGTAGTATTATATTTAACGATAATATTTCCGATATCGGCATTAATACTCAATTCTTCAATAGGCTCTGGAGAGCTTGGTTCATATTGGAAACTAAATGAATCATCGATACTCCCGGCTGATGCAAAACCTGTAACTACAAAACCAATACCTCCACCAACAATAAGAGCAGATATAACAATTAGAGCGATTTTATAATTTTTCAATTTTTTCACAATCGTATTTTTATTTTTAATAGGTTTAATAGGTTAAGATTAGATTTGTTAGGTAATATTTAAATAAAATTTAGACTGATTTTTGTTATTATACTTGGAATTATAAAGTTAAGTTTCATAATTCATAAATAAAATAAAGAAGAATTTAGAGATTTTTCACTAAAGAAATAGCAAAATTCTTAGCGTTTTCGAGATCCATTTCATTGGGGCGACCTTTAATTTTATCTCTATCTTTTTTCGCTTTCTCTCTTTGAGCTTCTGGCAAATTTTCTAACATAGCTAACTGAGTATCTAAAGGTATGCCTAAATTCTCGCCCACACAATCAAATTCACCAACAATTTCGCAATTATGCTTTTTAATGATACCAGTTATCCGTTTAAATGGTTCTTGAAATAATTTTAAACTGGCATGCGTACAAAAATAAACAAATTTTGCAGGGAGCTCAGGAACAGCTTTTTTTATCATAGTTAAGATTGATTTATCAATTCTACTAGCATAAACTCCTGAACCTAAAAACACAATATCATATGAACTCAATGTTGTAGAGTCTACATCTTTAACTTGAATTAAGTCTACATCGTAATCCATTAAGCCATCCTTCATACTTTTAGCTATTTTTTCTGTGTTTCCCGTGTTGGAAAAATAAGTAATTAGAATTTTCATATAATCCACCTTAATATCTTATTAAATTAATTATCGAATAAAAATAGTTAAGTCGTTATTTAAAGCGTATTTCTTAAAAATAAAGAGATAAACTCCCAAATATTTTATCAATCAATGTCTAAGTCGAAAAATTTAATTGCATTTTCTACAGTTCTTTCACTAACGATACTTTGCGGTACATTATGAGAAAATGCAAGAGCAGCAATTGAATATTTAACATTTAACGGTACGTTCACGGGTCCTCGTAGATATGGATGTTGGTAATAACTATCAGTTTCCGTAAGTAGAGAATTTAATGGAGTATTTTTTGTAACTCTCC
>JAUWZT010000013.1 GCA_030615145.1 Promethearchaeota archaeon
GCAATCTGCATCATTGGGGTCCGTACTATTAGTAATTTCATATCCATCAATTAATCCATCATCGTCACTATCAGCATCATTTGGATCTGTGATATACCCGTCAGACCCCACCACGACTTCTTCGCCATCTAAAATATTATCATCATCGGAATCTGGATCATTGGGGTCTGTACTATGAGTTATCTCATCACCATCTTCCAATCCATCATCATCGCTATCCACATCATTAGGATCAGTAATATATCCATCAACACCTTCAACTACTTCCTCTCCATCTGAAATCCCATCATCATCAGAATCCGCATCATTTACATTAGTCGAATATTTAATGAGTTCTTCAACATTCGAAAGGCCATCATCATCATTATCATAACCAGTATCAATAATTTCTAATCCATCTGTCACATCTGCTCCATAAGCTATATTCCCAGATACGAATATGCCTTTTGCCTCTCCACTACCATCATAATATTGATTTATCTCAAAGGGATTTTTTGGATCACTAACATCAATTATTTCCAACCCACCTATGTTATCCGCAACATAAGCTATGTTTCCATGAACAAAAACATCCAATGTATGATTATAATTATCTCCAATTTGACTGAGAAGTTTAAGATCACTGGCATTACTAATATCAAAAATTTCTAATCCTTTCCACTTATTCGCTAAATATGCTAGATCTCCAGATACGTATACATCTTGCCCCACAGCCCCTATTGTACCATCCAATTCCCTAGGATTAACTGGGTCACTTAAATCAACAGTTACTAAATTTCTACTTCCCCCCTCACATGATATATAACCAATAGTTCCAGATACAACGATACCATTTACCCAACGAATATCAAGATAACCCAGTTTCTTAGGATTAGTTGGATCAGTAATATTAACTATTTCCAAACCATCAGTTCCATCCCCAATATAAGCGATACCACCAGATACAAATACAGTCATAGTGTAGTTATACATATCCCCATATCTACCGATCAATTGAGGATTTTTAGGATTACTCACGTTGATAATTTCTAATCCATCATTTTCATTTGCCAAATAAGCAATGTCGCCAGATACATAAACACCCCGAGTAAAATTGTTGTTATCTCCATATTTTCCTATTAATTTTGGATTAAAAGGGTCACTTACATTGACTATTTCAAGTCCATCCATATAATCTGCTATATAAGCAAGATCACCAGAAACAAATATATCATTTGAATTATTATAAGCATCTCCGAATTTTCCTATTAATTTTGGCTGAAGCCATTGTCCACTAATGAATCCAGTATCATAAATTTCTAATCCATCAGTGTATCCTGAAGTATACACAAGATCTCTAGAAACATATACATCTGAAGACCCCCTGCTTCCACTTGAAAGTTTACCTAATAGGTAGGGGTTAGCGGGATCACTTACATCAATAATCTCTACTCCATCGGTAGAATCTGATAAATAAGCTAGATTACCAGAAACAAATATATTAACTACCGTTCCACCATCGTGAAAGCTTCCTATTTCTTTAGGGTTTTTAGGATTACTAATATCTATTATCTCCAAACCATCATTTACATCTGCTAAATAGACTCAATCTCCAACAACATGTACTTCTACAACACTCCCACCATCATTAAAACTGTTTAAAAGTTTTGGTTCTTTTGGATTTCTCACATCAATTATTTCAAGACCATCTTCATAACCTGCAACATAAGCAAAATGTCCAGAAACATCAACAGCACAACTCATATTATAACCATCACCATATCTACCAAGCATGAAAGGATTTGTTAAATCACTCATATTAAAAATCAGAAGTCCATTTTTAGTTTCAGCTAAGTAAGCAATGCCACCAGAGACAAAAACATCGAACCCCATCGACCACACTGCCGGCGATTCATCACGCGTATGTAGTAACACGGGATTGGAAGGATCGCTCACATTGACGATTTCCAAACTATAGCTGAGACCGGGACCACCACTAATTCCTACATATGCGATATCGTTAGAAACAAAAACACTTCTTGCTATGTTACCGGTGGTTAAATTACCTAATTTTGTAGGGTTGGATGGATCACTTATATTGATGATTTCTAGACCATCATACCAACCTGCTACATAGGCAATATCACCGAAAACAAAAACATCCGATGTTAAATTATAGTCATCAGAGTACTGACCCAGTTCCATAGGAGAAACTGACTGAATACTTGTTTTTGGTGTAGAATCTAAAGTCTTAGAATCTTTTCTTTCAACATGAAGATTATTATTTGATATTAAGATCATGAAAATAAGGCTTATTGTCAGAATTGATCCAATTTTTTTAATTTTCTTTTTATTATTATTGTGCATTAAATTTCTCACTCCAAAAAGGATTAAAGAAAAATAGTATGTTTTACATATTTAAGTTTTTGTCTGTAACAATATCAATTTCTTGAAGGCGTTGGGGAGGTACATAAACAGAAATTTCAAAAACCAGAGCATATTATATTACTCAACATTTTAAAGCCCTATAGAAATTTGGATTTACCTTTTCAAATTTATTTAAGAGACGAAATTGTAGGATATTGTATTATAGATAAATTATACGAGTATCTTGATGAATAATGGACGAAGAAAAGATAATAGCAGAGGTACAATCGTGTATTGATTGTATGATATGTATGGATGTGTGCGATACTTTCGTAGTTACTCAGAACGAACTACTATCTCCAAATGGGAGATTAAAAATCGTTGATAAAATATTTAACAATCAGGACATTACTCAAGAGGAGATTAAGAGCATCTACACTTGTACGCTATGTGGATTGTGCGATCTTACTTGTCAACAAGCTATTTACATTGCTGACGTAATCCACGCTTCTAAAATAAAACTAGTAGAAATGGGTTTAGGACCTCTTGAAAATCATAACAAAATAATAAAAAATATTGAAGAACAAGATAATTCCGTTAATGGTAAGCGAGAAGAAAGACTAAACTGGTTGCCAGCAAAGTATAGAGAGTCTGAAACGTTTGAGACAGGAGATTCGGATACATTGTTATTCTTGGGTTGCATGTCATCGTTTCGAGTAAAGGAAAGCGCAAGTGCTTCTTACGAGCTTTTAAAAGAAGGTAATTTCACTTTTAAGATATTTGAAAAAGAGCCTTGTTGTGGAGAATACGTTTATTCCGCGGGTAAATTAGACTTTGCTAAGAAAATCTTTAAAGAAAATTTTGAGCTCTTCAAACAACACGGAATTAAAAGCATTATTACTACATGTGGTGGGTGCTTTTACGCGTTTAATAACTTATATCCAAAATATGTCCAAGATTACGATATTTCAGTTAAGCACATCATTCAAGTTATTCACGAATTAGAGAAGAATGGCAAATTGAAATTTCAGCAATCTAACGATACAGTTACTTACCACGATTCTTGTAGGACAGGAAGAAAAATTAAAAACATTGATGTTTACGACGAACCCCGAGAATTATTAAATCTGTGTGCTACAGTTAACGAGCTCAAGGCAAATAGAGAATTAACTGCGTGTTGCGGGGCGGGTTCTGGAATTAGAGGGGTTGATAGTAGTTTATCTATAAAAATTGGTAAGAAAATTTTAGACGAATTAGAAACTCAAGATATAATTACATCGTGTCCCTTATGCGTGTTCAATTATAGGTACGTAAATTACAAAACTCAATCTAAATATAAAACTAATTACATAACGGATTATCTTTTAGAAGCGTTAAAAAAAGAGTGAAAAATAGGTGACATATAATGAGCGAAAATGATAAAGTAATTAAAGACGATAACCTTGAAGACGAGTTAGAAAAACAATGGGAAAAGCAAGATCAAATTCACAAAGTTTGTAAAATGAAAGGAGACACGGAAGAAAAACAAAAAAAATGGAAAGAAAAATATAGTTAAATGCAAATTATTTAGTTGATTTTCTTAAAATTTAACTCTTTAGTATTGTTTCCATCTTTAATTTAGTTGCGTGACAACCTGCTGAATCAAGTGAAGAATGATTTCTATTGCAATTTGTCAAAGAAACATAATGCTTTATTCATGAATATTAAACTAAGAGAGAAAAATAATATATTTCAATTAGAAATTTATTAAAATAACTGATTTTGATAAACTAAAATTTTAAATTAACTATTAATTTTTAAATTATATTTTAAAAGATTTTATAATTTTTAATAATATATACTTAAAATTGATTAACATGGCTAAAAAAAGAAGTAATGGTAAGTTTTTTATAGTTATTGGCGGTATTTTAGCATATTTCAGTGTCTTTTCATATTTTTTATTAAATTCCCTAGGTGCTTGGTGGTTGTTAGAAATTGACCCCGTATTAGGAACGACCCAAACGTATTTTTTAAATGCTTTCGGATTTTATGGAATAACCGGTGAAGAGTTAGAACTAGTTTTAGGAGCTTTAGGCATTTTTGGTATAGTTTTATTCTTAGTTGGTCCAATAATTTCAATATTATCAATTTCAAAGGAATCTAAAATTCTTGCTTATTTAGGATTTTTCTTGATGATAAGTGCACTAGCAATTTTTCTCTATGGATTGGCTAATGTTCAAGACTTAAATTCCATTTTAGAAAATATAAGCCTTATTACTGGCGATGAAACTATTGTTTATTTTGGCACCGCAAATTTGGGGCTTTTAGGGATTTGGACATGGATGTTAGGAGTCGGTTTTTACATAGCAGCAGTCGGAACAATTGTAACTTTAATTGGAGCTATCACACTTAATTAGTTAATTATTTAATTTTTAATAATTATCGAAGCTAATACGAAAAAGAAAAAAATATTTAATTTTTAATTATCAGTATCTATTTTTTGAATGAATCGACTTGTCCTTGTTTCGATTTTTGATTTCATTGCGTAAAAAACTACTACTCCACATAAAACGATGATCAATTGTATAACAACGATTAATAGGTTAAACGTAAAGAGTAATCCGATACAGACGATACAACCTAAGAGCGCAATTATTGGTATCCATCCAATATTAGGCTTTAGCTTAAAAGGTCTTTCAAGGTCAGGCTTTTTCCTTCTTAAAGCAATTAAGCTGAGGTTCACCATAAAAAAGGTAATGAGTACGCCAAAAACAGTAGCGTTCGCAACTATAGAGATATCTCCAAGAAATAACGGAATCATCGTTAAAATCATTGTTATTAAAACGGCTAAAGCAGGTGTTCTATATTTTCGTGATACTTTGCTTAAGCTTTCTGGCAACGCTTTATCTCTGGACATACCGTACATCATTCTCGAGGTGACGATCATCATTATTAATACGGTATTTGCCGTAGCGAATAGTGCTATAAAAGACATTATTAAACCTCCAATAGGACCTAAAACAGCAGAAGTTACGCTATTTAAAGGGGCTGGAGACGATGCGATTTCACTATAGGGCAATATGCTAACTATTGAGATGGCTGTTAAACAATACAAAACAGTTGTAATAATAATCGAATAAATTATAGCTTTTGGAAGGTTTTTGGCGGGATTCTTGACTTCTTCGGCGATGTTTGCGATATCTTCAAATCCTATGTACGCGAAAAATATTAGAGCAACTGCTGAAAAAATGGCTGTAAACGAACCTCCTATCGGGAGCTCTAAATAATTGACCGATCCGAAATGTGGGATACCAATTATAATGATTAAAATGAGCCCAGCTGCTTCAATAAACGTAAATAAGATATTAGTCCACGTGGAAGCTTTGATACCAATGAAGTTTACAAGGCTAAGAATTACTATAAGCAAGGCAGCAAATATTACTGTAAGTATAATCGACGGAACTCCAATTAAAGCCGCCAAATAATTGGCAAAACCTAATGCGACGGTTGCCGCTGAGAGTATACCTGAAAAGATAATTATCCACCCTAATAGAAACGATAAAATTCGAATTTTAAAAGCCTCTTCAGTATAAACAAATTCAGCAGCACTTTTAGGATACATAGCAGAAAGCTCAGCATATGATAAACCGGTTAAAGCTCCTGTAATCGAAGCCAATACGAAAGCCAACCAAGAGATGTTTCCAGTAATTCCTACGACTTCGCCTATTAGGGCATATATACCGGCCCCTAAAACGTTTCCAACTCCGTAGACGGTTACGCCGAATAAAGACACTCTTCTCTTTAATTTTGGCGCTTTTTTAACTTCTTCCAACATAATTCACCTCACTAAATATAAATTATTTTATACTTAGTTTTATAAAAAGTTACATCAACCAATTATTTCTTTAAGTTAAAACTAGAAAGAAAGTGTTTTATTTTTATATAAATCTTAAAGAATGTTAATTTTTAAAAAAAAGATCTAATTAAGATCAACCCAATCATTAGGATCACTATTACTAAAACTGTAGCCGTTAGTGGCAGATTCAGCTACTTGGGCATCTGTTTTTATCATTAAAGGACGGTTTGTAATTCCTCTTGTATTATAAGCTGAAAATAATGAATCTGTTATTATTTCAAACCATGAAATTGTTTCTCTTCCTCGATAAATAGCAATATCAGTATTTGAGCCTTCACGACAGTCGCAATAACCAATCCACTGTCCTGCGATAAGTTCTTGATTAATTTGCAATCCAGTAGGTTCTATATTAATGTGAAAATATACAAATATAATTGAAGGATGTTCAATTGATTGAAGATGAATTTGTTTACCCCGAATAGTACCGTCTGATAATTGGTGATGTTCCCACTCAATTTTAGTCACTTTTGTATTTGCAGGTGAATATACTTTAATTGTATCATTAGTATTACTATAAGAACTTTTAGGGTTAAAATAATGTTTATCTGAAGTAGGATAATCATCATCTGGATATCCATGTCCAATTGTGGATCGATACTTGCTAATATTTGCAATTTTATCTAACTCTATCCAATCTTCGTTAATATATTGAGGGATTGGCCCAAGTGAATCTAATATTGTTGGTAAAAAAACAACACTAAAAACACCCGCAACAGAAGCCAAACTAACAAGACAAATAATTAAAATAATTTTTGATTTTTTATTCAATTTTTAAAAGACCATAATTATTATTTGAGTTAAAAATTTTAAAATAAAACTCTGAAATTATTAAATATTACTTAATAAGTGAAAAAATGGTTTATTAAATCTTTTGAAAAAAAAATTCAGAAATGAATTAATTCTTTTTATTATAATTTTTCTGGTCTGGCAATACATGATTGTTATCGATGGCGATGTGGTTTCGCTCTTTGTAACCTGAGTTCTCTCCTTTTCTTAGCCTCTTCATAACACCATTTTTCTTCTTCGGTCTCTGGAATTAATTCTAGGACCTCTGTTGGGTTGTAATCTTTATCAATAGCGATAAATGTAAGATAAGCAGACCCAATATGAGTATGAACACCTGTCCTAAAGCATTCTGCCTCCACTCTGAACCCAATTTCCATCGAAGTTCTATATATGTAATTTATAGACGCTTTTATGAATATAAGATTTCCAATATAAGCTGACGAGATAAAATCAAATCTGTCGACTGAAGCAGTAACTACATTAGTTGGGTATGTCTAGCAGCCACAATAGCCCCTACTTGGTCAACAAGTTTTAATAAATTGCCACCGTGTACATTACCAGCGACATTTGCGTGCTCTGGCATCAATATCTGCGCAAGTTCTACTCGTGATTGCGAAACTGTTTTAGCTTCCAAAATAATATACCTCTATTTAACTGATTTTCTTTTAGAATAAAAATGTTAAGAGTAAAAATAAAAATTATTCTTTTAAATTATAACATAAAAAAAACCAGTCATATTCTCTATTCAAATGAGAGAAATTTAAATTCAATTCTAAATTCTATTATTCAATATTTTGAATTATGAATAATGATTTAAAAAAAAAAGTATAATTCAAGGAATATTGATAAAAAATGCCAAGTTTTAAAGAAACTTACGAAGCAATAAAAGAAGATGTTAAAAATGGTGAAAAAAATTTCAATGTAAGTTGTGAAATGCTGTCAGAAGGGATGCAATGTAAAGTTACCATGGGGGCTTCAAATCACGAAGTTTTAATTGATGCTCCTATAGGTTTAGATGGTACAGATAAAGGAGCATCACCATTATTAGCAATTTTAGGATCGATCGGCGCATGTATTATTGCAGTAACTCGATTTTGGGCGTTAATTATGGATATAAAAATCGAATCAATGACTGTGAATTCAAGAGGCCATATAAATCTCGCAGCTATTTTTGGTCTTGATGATAATATACCTCCAGGCTACGATAAGCTTGAACCTGTCGTTAGAATTAAAGCAGATGCTCCTAAAGAAAAAGTAGAAGCAATGATGGAAAAAGTATTTAGTCATTGCCCAGTTATTTATAATTTCAATGGAGCTACTCCAATTAAACACAAATTACAAATTAGAGAATAGAATATTTATTCTTCTTTTTTTTTTATTTTTTTATTTTCCAGCTTTATTTTTCATAATTTCTGATCTAATTTAGCGTAAAGGAAATTTAGGGTCTCTTTTCTCAAAAAAAGGCGGCAGAAGCTTCATTTACGTCTTTTGAACTAAATGTTAAAACTATTGAAGAGTTTTCAAATTGTAGTACGGTTTCTAAGCTTGGGGAATCTAAAGATAAATTAATCGCTTGTTTAGTCATTCTTAATCCCAAAGGACTTTTAGTTAAAAGATTGTTTGCAATCTCTAGAGCTGAATCCATTAGGTCATCCTTTTCAACAACTTTTAGAACTAATCCTATTTTTTCAGCTTCAATACCATCAACAATCTTTCCACTATATAATATTTCAGCTGCTCTTGACATTCCAATAAGTCGAGGAAGAAAATAACTACCTCCAACATCTGCACCAGTAAGTCCAATATTAATGGAAGCGTTAATAAATTTAACATCTTCACTGGCAATCCGCATATCTGCTGCCATTGCGAATCCAAATCCCCCACCTGCTGCTGCTCCGTGTATAATTGCAATTATTGGTTGACTGATTTTTCGCATTTTCACATATATTTGGCTTATACGCCACTGATGATACATTTTCCTTTTTAATGGCTCTGGAACGTTTAAAAAGTGGTATTTCTCATAACCTACAGGTGTCCTCTTTGAATTTAAAATTAATCCTTCTTGTAAATCAGTTCCAGCACAGAATGCGCGTCCCATTCCCCCAAGAATCACTACACGACAATCTAAATTTGTCATCAAATGGTCTAATAATTCATGTAAGTCTTCCTCCATTTGAAAAGAAATAGCATTTAATTTCTCTGGACGATTGAGTGTTATAATACCAATACCATTTGGTTTCAGTTCAAAATTTATTGTTTCAAAATTCAATTTTTTTCACATTATTTTTTATTTGATTAATTATAATCTGATTAAATTTTTTATACTTCAATTGTCAGCTCAAGGGATATTTTGGATCTCTTTTTTCGAAAAAGGATTGAACGCCTTCCATAATGTCATCTGAAGTAGAACAAAGCATTTGTGCACGATTTTCTAATTGTAGAATCGTTTCCAGACTTGGGGAATCAAGAGATAAATTTGTTGCTTGTTTGGTCATCCTTAACCCTAAAGGGCTTTTATGCAACATATTTTCAGCCAATTCAATAGCAGTATCTAATAATCTCTCTTCTTCTACCACGCTTAAAACTAGTCCAATCTTTTCAGCTTCATAAGCATCGACAAATCTTCCCGTATATAAAATCTCTGCTGCTCTTGACATCCCTATAAGTCGAGGAAGGTGATAACTAGATCCTAAGTCTGCGCCAGAAAATCCCACATTAATAAATGCGTTATTAAATCTTGCTTTTTTGCTGGCAATCCTAACATCTGCGGCTAAAACAAAAGCAAATCCAGCTCCAGATGCAGCACCCTGAATTAAAGCGATAATTGGTTGACCAATCTTACGCATTTTCACGATGATTTGACTAGTGTGCCACTGAAAGTATAATTTTGCCTTTATTATATCTTTATGGGGAGCATTTAGAAAATGAAACTTTTCTTTTAATTCTGCTGGCTTCTTTTTAGACTGTAAAATCATCGATTCTTTCAAATCCAAGCCAGCACAGAACACTCTCCCTTCTGCTTTTAATATAACAACACGACAATCTAAATTAACAATTAAAGAGTCAAATAAAGCGTGCAAATCTTTAACCATCTGAAACGACATAGCATTTAATTTATCAGGACGATTAAGTGTTAGTATTCCAATTCCGTTTTCTTTTAATTCAAATTTAATTGTCTCAAAATTCATTTTTTTTCATTTTATTTTATTAATTCTTAATACTACTAATCTGTAAAACCAGTATTATTTTAAATTATCAATGAAGTTAATTTTTACGAGAGTTGATAATTCGCTAAATACTTTCTCGATTTCATCCTCTTTTTTCATGTAAATAGGAATATCTAACATTTTTGCGGTTGCCAAGCTATAACAATCAGCAAGGGAAATAGTAAAATTACATTTTAAGTGAGCTGCCTCATCTCTTAATTTTTCTTCAGAATATATCGTAAAATCTTTTAAAAATTCAGAGGTTATCTTAATTGCATTTTCATACCCTTTTAGTCGACATAATATATACTTAAGTTCAGTATCCACGAGAGGTGAAATGTAAAACTTTTGGATCTGTGTAATTGAAAGAATTTTTTGAAAAAATTCTTTACCCATTGGAGTTTCATCTAAAACTTCCATTAAAACGGATGTATCAACGACTATTGATGTATCATCGATTAGTATATCTTTCTTCTCGTTCAAGATCAACCCTCCTTGATTCTTTAAGTAAAGATCTACCTTCTCCCTTAAGAATTCCTTGAAATTTTTTAATATTATTGAGAAATTCTTCTTTATTTACTTTTGTTACTTTTTCTTCAAGTAGGAATTCAATTGCCTCGTCATAAGTAATTCTTCTTCCCCATTTTTTCTCAAGTCTATTTATAAGTTCAAATAGCTTGTTTTTGATTTTTTTTGAAATCTGAATAGTAGTGCTTGCCATAATTTATTCACTTTATTATTCTTATTATAGCTATTATAGTCGCTATAATTATTATAGTTTTCTAATTTAAAAAATTATGTATATCATTTAAAATAAAGTTGTAATTTGAAATTACTTAAAAAATGCTAATACCTTAAATTTTATCTAATAAACTAAGCCAATTAGGTAACTCTTGAATATTATTGTTTCTAAAATTGATCTTCTCAATCGATTTTAAAACACTCAAGACATCCGGGACAACTTTAAAGTCGTTCCAACTCAAATCAATATTTTCAAGGAGCAAAAGCTCACTCAAAGAATCGGGTAGGTTTGTCAAATAATTGCAGCTTAGATTCAAATATTTTAAATTCTTCAATAATCTAATCGATGATGGTAGTTGATTTCTCAACGATAAACTCAACTCTAAAATGTGCTTATCTTTGATTATACAAACTATATTTTCGTCGTAGATCAATCTACTATCGGAATCCCAGTAAAAGAGGTTGTTATTGTTTATATTTAATCCCAAATCTAATAAGAAAGGAACTTCCTCCGGGATGAGATTATATTTTAAAGCGATCTGCTCTAACCTCTGAAAATATATCTGATTTAAAGCTTCGGGCAAATAACTCTGGCGATTTTTTAACATACATCCAAGTAAACTTAGCACTTTGGATGATTTATCGTTTAGAATGGCCCATTCTAAGGATTTTAAACCCACCTCTAAGTAATTTGATAATATAATTTCAGCAGAAATTATCCTAATATCTTCGTATTCATCAGAAATTAGACAACTTTCTATTATTTTAAAAATAGCCTGATTTTTAACATTTAGCTTGTTTAAAACATTTAGACTTTCTAATCTTAAGCTTGTATCATCAGATTTTTCTATAATTGATATCAGAAATTCAATAGCTTCAGACTTTGTTATTTTATTCTTAATTATTTTTTGGTAAATACTATTTGGGTTTAAAGTATCTTTCATTTCGAGTTAATTGCTAAAATATTCTATATGTTAAAATAATATAATAAAGAATTTTAAGATAATTGTAACTCACTTAAAGCAATTTCCACTTATTTTTTAAAATTTAAAAATCTTTATTAGATTGAGAATTTATAATACTAGTTATTTATACATTTGAATTAAAATTTCAGATAAAAAATTGATTGCTAGAACTGATTCAAATCGAGTCCTAAAGTTAAAAAACGATTTACTATCAAGCAAGTACGAACTCTGCGTTGAGCGCATGAAATATTTCACAGAAATTTATAAAGAATACCCTGACGAGCCAGAAGTTATTAAAAGGGCGAAAGCAGTTGCACATACATTAAAAAATATGACTATATTTATTAGAGATGATGAACTACTTGTTGGAAACGAAACGAGTAAAAATTTAGGGGAAAAAATTAATCTCGATCTCCAGAGATACAACAACATTTTAGAAAAGAGAGTTACATTCAAAAAACTAAGAAAACGGAAAGTGCAACCCTTTTATATCGAGGAATCTGAAATTGACGAGTTATTAGATATAATTCCGTTCTGGAAAGGAAAATCCTTAATAGGTAGCCGGATCAATAGAAGATTGCGCGAAGAAAAGTTTATCACGGGAGAAGGTCCAATCGCGTCTCTAGCACCAAATATTTCCATTCAAATTGGAACTACAGAAGGGCATATATGTGCGGGATACGAAAAACTTTTAAAATTAGGATATAAAGGTATCATTGAAGAAGCTGAATTATTTCAATCGCAATTAAATAAAACCGACGAAGATTATCTAGACAAGTTTAATTTTTACGATTCCGTTAAAATATATTACGGAGCGGCAATAGATTTTACGCAGAGGTTTTCAGATCTCTCACAAAATATGATAAAAACTCAAAATGACGATGTGCGTAAAAGTGAACTCAAAATAATTACAGATATGATGAAAAAGTTCACTAAAGAACCTCCCGGTACATTCTACGAAGCTGTTGAATTTATTTGGTTTTCTCAAAATATCGCAAATATAATCTATCAGCGAAGCGTCGTAGCTTTAGGTAGATTAGATCAGATATTATGGCCTTATTACGATAAAGATCTTAAAAGCGGGAAAATCAATCGTGACACCGCCTTAGAATTAATAGAAGAGTTAAATTTGAAGTTAACATGGAATGTTACTTTGTTACCGGCAGATTTTACGCTGATTGCCAATGCCCTTGGCCAGAATACCCAAACAATTACTATAGCAGGAATGGACATAGATGGAAACGACGCAACAAACGAGCTATCTTTCTTATTTCTTGAAGCATACAAAAACATAAAGGTTTTTACCACCGACTTATCGGTTAGAATTCATAACAACACGCCAAAACATTTCTTCGAAGAAGCTATTAAAGTTTTTAAATACACATCGGGTATAGCTTTCTATAACGATGAAATTATCGTTCCAGGGCTTAAAAAAGCAGGATATTCACTTGAGGATTCTCGGAATTACATTTTAATAGGATGTGTAGAGCCCACAGGTCAAGGAAATAGCTTTTCGGCAACGGGTCGTATGTTTATGAACCTACCAGGCGTATTAGAATTAACACTAAACAATGGATATAGCAATTTATCGGAAAAAATAGACGGTTTACAAACTGGTGATCCGGCGGGTTTTTTATCTTTCGAGGAGCTATACGACGCTTTTACTCGCCAACTTAAACATAACATTAAATTATCTGTCAAAATAGCAGAAATAGGAGATGTTGAAGCCATGAAATACGCTCAGCATCCGTTTATCTCCGCTACATTAGATGGTTGTTTGGAAAACGGAAAAGATTACGTGTGTGGAGGTGCTAAATATAACTTTTCTTCTATAACTGCTTACGGATTCGCTACTTTAGTCGACTCACTATATAATATAAAGAAGATTGTCTACGATCAAAAATCAATGTCATTACCCGAACTCATTGAAATTGTAAACTCAGACTTTCAAGATAACGAAGTAACTCGTCAAAAGTTAATTAATAATTACGAAAAGTGGGGAAACGATAAAACCGAGATCGATTCTCTTGCTATTGAATTGTGGGACTTATTTACCCAAGAAGTAGCTAAGCATAATTCGATAAGAAAGGGTCAATACAACGCTGGAGCTTATTCAATGGGCATCCACGTGATGGAAGGAATTTTAACGCGCCCAACCGCCGATGGCAGAAAAGCGGGAAGACCAATATCAAATAGCTTATCACCGGTAAATAACGTTGAAAAGAATGGGATTACTGCGATATTAAATTCGATTGCAAAGTTAAATTACGACTACGCTATGAATGGAATAGCTGTTAACATACGAATCCATCCTCAAAATTTAGAAAGTCAAGATAATATAGAAAAGTTTTATCACTTGTTAAAGTCTTACTTCGAAAAAGGAGGTATGCAAATTCAACCTAATGTAGTATCAACTGAAACATTAATAGACGCACAAATCCACCCCGAGAATTATACTGACCTAATCGTCAAAGTTGGTGGTTATAACGCTACATTTATTGATCTAGGAAAGCCCATTCAGAACGACATAATCGATAGATTAGAAAATAAATTTTAGAACGTAGAAATCTTAACTTAATGCTCAATGTCATGGAAGCCGATGTGCTTATTATCCTCATTCTTAAAATTAAATTTTTAAAATATTTACAAAATTTTTAAATTTAAAGAAATTAAGTGTAAATTATGCCAGATATAAAATTGTTAATAAATGGAGAAAAGATCCCATTAAATCCAATTATGACTGAAATTTTAACTAATATTAACTTAGGATTTATTAGTGCGTTAAAAAAAATTCCTGAAGATAAAAAAGAAGTTAAAATCGAAATTAAATTATAAATTTTTTTTTTTTTAATTTTGGCACTTTAAAAAACATTTTAGGTTTTTTTAATAATGTTTTATTTGTCTTTAATACAAAAATGTTAAAAACTTCTCTTTCTTACTTAATATTTAGAAATTCATTTTAACGAATAGAGTGAATCATTATGCAATCTAAAGTAAATTTAGAAAGTGCTTATGAAAATTTACGTGAGCATCTCGATAAATATCCTATTGGATTTCCAGCATCCAAAACTGGAGCAGATATTAGGATTTTGAAACATTTATTTGAACCCGAAGAAGCGGTAATCGCTACAAAGTTAAGGGATAAATTTGAACCTTTAGACAAGATTTATGAGAGATCTAAATTCGACATGAATATTTCCGAATTGAAAGAACAGTTGGATACAATGGCAAGCAAGGGTGCAATCCATTATAAAATTGTAGATGGGGAAAGACACTATGCAAACGCTTATCTTGTTATTGGAATGTACGAATATCAACTTAATAGGCTCACCCTGGAGTTCTTAGAGGATATGACTGAATATGCCGACAATGAATTTGGTATAGAGCTATTTGGAACTAAAATCTCACAATTTAGGACTGTTCCAGTAGAAAAAAGCGTAACAGCAGAACACAGCTTACCAACTTATGAAGAACTTGAAAAGATCGTAAACAATTCTCCTGGCCCTTATGTCTTGATAGAGTGTATCTGCCGGAAAGCTCATAAAATGGGAGATGAAACTTGTAAGGTTACTTCACGTAAGGAAACTTGCTTTGGAATGGGAGATATGGCTGATATATATATTATTGAAGGGTGGGGAAGGGAGGTGACTCGCCAAGAAGCCCTCGAAACTTTACGAATGAATCAAGAAGAGGGTCTGGTCTTCCAAGCAGAAAACATTATAGATCCAAAATTCATATGTAGTTGCTGTGGATGTTGCTGTGGAGTTTTAACAAATTTAAAAGAATTTCCAAAGACCGTGGATTTTTTTTCAACTAATTACTATGCTCAAATTAATGCAGATGCGTGTGAGGGATGCGGAACGTGCATAGATGCTTGTCAGATCGTAGCGATCAAAATGAAAAATGATATTTCTAAGGTCAATAAAAGGAGATGCATTGGATGCGGAAATTGCATTCCCATTTGTCCCGAACAAGCGATTCAATTAATTAAAAAAGATAAAGTTGAAATTCCTCCCGATACTGAAGATGAACTCTTTGCAAAAATTCTTGCTAAGAAAAATCAAATTAAATCACACTAAAATTCTTTTTTTTTTTTTTAAGATCTCTAATCTATACTACCATCTCGTTTTAGAACCTAATTTAATGTCTAAAATTGGTGTTCCATTAATCGCATCGAGATTTTTGACGAATAAAGTGGTGTCTTCAATTTTAACTAGTTTAACATTAGTAATTCCAATGCGAGATAATCGATTTGGCGTCCGAGAAGCGAAAATACCTACTTTTTTCCCATCAATACCTCGAGAAAAGGTCGATCGAATCTTACGCTGTTTATGAAAATAATATACAACAGTAATCCATTCGTCTTCTTCTAATTTGTAAAGAAATAGTCGTTGAGATTTAAAAAGACGGATTTTAGAGATGTTATTTCTACTCCCTTTCAGCCCAAATCCTTCCCCTCGTTCTAATTGATTCTCTACAAAACCGATTGGAAAGATCTTAAACGGCTTATTGTTCTCATATAAACACGAATAACATATGAATTTGTTATCAAATTTATCAAGTTTATCTAATCCTTTTTCCTTTTTACATTTGGTACAAATTGGCATAGCTACTAATTAGGTTATTAGTTAATTTATTAACTTCCAAAAAGTCAGGTTATTGTAAATTACTTTTTTAATCTTGTTCTGCGATGCTAGATTATTCAATTGAAGTAATATATCTTGTTCATTAAACTTTTTAGAACAAAATGTTTCAAAAATTTGTTCTTGTCTCATTGGATGTCTTTCAAGTAAGTTCTTTAATTCCACTTCAAAATTAGAACTAAAAACACTAAATTTTCCTCGCTCAGGAAAATTTATATTATTATATTCTCCAAAAACTCCATTTAAAATCTGAATAATGTTGTTATCGGGAATTTGCACCCAACTTTCAGTAGGAGGTCTTATTGGAACGTTAATGTCAATTCTATCAGGTTTGATTAAATCTAATTTTTGTTTTATTTTTAATAATTCTTCTTTAGAATCGTTAATTCCCTTCATTAACATTATTTCTATCCAGAATTTACCGTTGAATTCGTTCCTAAAATCAATATATCCTTGAATCATTTTTTCAAACTTTATGTAGGGATGAGGACGATTTATTTTAATGAATAATTTTTCATCTCCCGCATCTAAAGTAGGTAAAACAACATCAGAAAATATAAGTTCCTCCTTTACATCTTCGCGATATAATAAACTACCATTAGTGATTACACAAATCGGTTTTTTAGATAATCTTTTTGCTTTTAAAATCAATTCTCCTAAACTTTTGCATAATGTAGGTTCCCCACTACCTACAAATGTTATGTAATCAAACTTGTCTTGATTTAGATTAATAAATTCTTCCAGCTCTTTAATAATTTCTTCTTTGGGGCAAAAATCTTTTCTTTCATTCGTAAAATTAGTTGTTTTTCCTAATTGACAATATATACACTGATAATTGCACGTTTTTGAAGGAATAGGGTCAATTCCTAAGGATTTTCCTAATCGTCTACTAGGAACAGGTCCATACACATATTTCATATTCTTTTAAAATTAATACGATGTTTTTTAAAATTTTTTTCTATTTAACCATTGATGCTTTATATCTATTTATCGCTCTTCTTAACGTTCTAATCGCTAATTCGGCACAATGCTTATGATCTTCTGGTAAACCTTTTAAAGCCGAGTCAATATCTTCCGGTTTTAAGGTTTCAGCAAAACTTAAAGATTTACCCTCTATAAGAAGCGTAGTTTGACACGCTGTTGCTAAAGATGCTCCACAACCGTCAGTAACAAAATTTGCTTTCTCAATTATATTACCACTGATTTTTAAAAAGAATAACATTGAATCCCCGCATGGCCCTTTATACTTTTCGGAAATAGTGATCTCTTCATTAGGAGGTTTTCCCCAATTTTTTGGATTGTGAAATAAATTAACGATATATTCGTTAAATTCTTTTATTTCTTGTTCCATTATCTCTTTTTGAAGCTTAGTGAAAAACACATCAAAATTTTCCTTAAACATCTTAGATTGAATTACTATTTATTGTGTAATACTAATGGTGATGGTGATTATGATCGTTATCATCTGCTTCTGTATGGATTTTTTCTACTCCAATACCTTTACCACCACCAGGAGAACAAATATTTTCGCCACCTTCTAAAGTCCCATCTAAGATTTTTCCAATAATGTCGTCAACACTGCCAATAACACCCCTAATAACTTCGATTCCATATTGGTTAAAAAAATCAATTGCTCTATGACCTATTCCACTCGTGATCATACAGGTTGCACCTTGCTCGTTTATGAATTTAGGTATGCTTCCAACCGTGTGTCCTGGATTGGGGAGAGCTTTCTTCTCAATTACTTTATTATTGTCAATTGTAACAAATGTAAACGAAGGCGCTCGACCAAAATGCTGGGCAACATTTCCTGATTCTGTACATATGGCTATTTTCAACTTTAAAACCACCTACTTTTTTAATTTTATTACTTATATATTATATCTAAATTGATATTATTATTTTGGATAATCATTCATAATACTTAAATACTCTAGTTGATATTTAAATAGTAATGAACAGATTGTGAATGAACATTCAAAATCTGAATTTAAAAAATATTAAAAAACAATAAAAATGAGATGATGTTAAAAAATGCCCGGTGGAGATAGAACTGGACCTAGAGGTTTTGGATCAATGACAGGAAGAGGTTTAGGATATTGTGCGGGATATAACAATCCCGGCTATGCAAAAGGCGTAGGCTTAGGTTATGGTGGAGGTTACGGTGGAGGGTATGGTCGAGGGATGGGTCGGGGTGCTGGACGCGGGAGAGTGTACGGTAGGGGATACGGGGTAGGATACGGGTACGGGGGTCCTATTAATCCTCCTTATGTGCCTGTTGCGCCCGTTTATGCGCCAAGAGCTCCTTTAAGCGCTGTAGATCAAGTTGCCATGTTAAAGCAAGAGAAAGATTACTTAGAATCTGAGCTTAAAGGTATAGGTACCGCGATAGAGGATATCTCTAAAAGAATTGAAGAACTAGAAAAAAAAGAATAATTTTTTTTTTCATTTTTATATTAATTAAAACTTAAAAAGTTCAAATTTGATTATGGATAAGTGCTATGTCGTTAATTAATGATACCTACGAAGATTATCTCAAAGCAATTTACATAGTATCGAAGAAAAATAAAGGTGGTTGGGTTTCAAATTCAGAGATTTCTGACTTTTTAAAAGTTAAGCCTGCTTCTGTATCAAACATGTTGTTTAAATTGGAAACTAACAATTTAATAAATTGGCGTCCGAGAAAATCAGTAAGATTAAGTACGAAAGGAAAAGATATAGCAATTGGAACCATTAACAAATATAATCTATGGAAGAGTTTTTTTATTAATATCTTGGGCGTAAACGATAGTCTTGACCTCGACGAACTTTGTTGTAAAATAGAACATTTTGTAACGCCCGAAATTTCAGATGCTTTAGAAAATTTTCTTCTCGAAGAAGTACAAGAAAATCTTTAAAAAATAAAATAAAAAAAAATTGAGTAAATTTTAATGTTTTTATAATTCTTGGATTGTTTTTTGTCTTGCTAATTTTTCTTCTGGTGTAAGTTCAACTTCGCCTCTTTTTACGAATAGCATCATGATAAACGCTAAAACGAAGAAGATTGCTCCATTAAGAAGTAGGAAAGGGATTCCTAGTAAATCAGTAAGCCCTCCTACTATCATAGGTCCTAGAATTGCTGCCATGTAGCTGAAAAAGTAATAGAGTCCTGTATATGTTCCAATTTTCTTTTCAGTAGGAGCTAGTTCCCATACAATTACGATAGAATTAGTATTTATCATTGCCCATCCGACTCCAAGTAAAGCAAGTGGTATTGCCATTATGATTAAATCGACTTTAGCGAGCCCCATGAAGAATCCTACGACTAACATAACGGTCCAAAGTATTACGCCGATTTTAATTGTTGTTCGTCTACCAATCTTGCCAGGAAGATACGATAGCGGATAGATTGTGAGTAAGAGAGGAACTGTTACTATGAATGGCAAAAATCCAGCAAGTCCTGGGCTGTATCCTAATACTTGTACACCATAAATTGAAATAAGAGCTACAATTCCTTGGTATCCAATGAACCAACAGAAGATCGCTAATAAAATAAAAAGTGTGCTCTTATCTTCCTCGCCGGCAATATCCTTTATACTTTCGATCAAGCCAGGAGTCGTTTTTTCTTTTTTGATTTTTTTTCCTTCTTTTGTTTCCATCTCTAAGATTAATTGGTAACTGTATGAGTCCTTCTCTTTAATACGCCATAATAGTACCAGTAGTGCAATTACCATAATAAATGATATTATAAGAAATAGCATTTGTAATCCAAGTAAGCCAAGTAGGATACTCATCCCATATCCGATTGCTACACCAAAACCACCCATAAGATTTATTATTGCGTTTCCTTTACTTCTATTTTCGGGCCTTACGAAATCTGGCATTATTGAAACCGCTTGAGCTCTATAGAATCCCATGCTTGTACCAAATAAGAACATAAAAAAGATCAATGTTAGCAATGATGTTTGTGTAGGAATCAAAGAGAAAAATAACGCCCCTAACGGAATACCTATTATTAAATATGGCATTCTTCTTCCGAATTTAGTCCGGGTATTATCGGAGATTGCCCCCATAATAGGTTGGATAATTACTCCAATCATATTATCTAAAGCCATAAGTAATCCAATAATAAAAAAAGAAGTTAAATACGTCCCTAATAACAAAGGAATCTGTGCGTTATAAAGTGCCCACGAGATTTCTGAAGCGAAAAAAGCTAACCCGATGGTTAAGGTTTGGCCAGCATTAAATTTTGATTTTTCTGACATTTTTTTCACAATTTTTTTTTTAGATATAGTTAAATGATATTATACTATAAATTTCTTCTACTATATAAAATTCCTTCTTTTTCTAACTTTTTTAAAAGGATTTAATTTATTTCTTAATTTTTTCTAATCACAATAACAAAGGAATTATCAAAATGCAATTAGAACCTGAATGTGTTGGGTGCCTTTTTAATCAAGTATTGAGAGCGTTTCAATTGTTAAAACCTGATATCTCCCGAGAAATAGTTCTGGATACTCAGAAAAAATTAATGGAATATCTTATGAATCTCGATATGGAACAAAATGCATCTCCCATATTTGGAAAAATGGCATACAAACTTGTCGCTGAAGCTTTAGGCGTAAAAGACCCTTACATTTCTATTAAAAAAAAATACAATCAATTAGCCATGCAATTTTACGACGAGGCTAAAAAGATAGTCGATAGGGCAGAAGATCCTTTATTCGAAGCGATTGTTGTTGCTGCTTTGGGAAATACGATCGATCTAGCTGCTCAGCATAAAATAGATTTCATCAACGATATCAAGAAATTCTCTCCAAAAAATTTAGTAATAAACGACTACGACAAATTCAAAAAGGCGCTTCTGAAAACGAACCATTTACTGATTTTGGGAGATAATTGCGGAGAAATCGTATTTGATAAATTATTAATTATTACTATTAAACAATTGTATCCAGATTTAGAAATTATTTATTCGGTAAGAGCTGCTCCTACTATTAATGATGTAACGATTGAAGATGCTAAATTTATTGGTCTTACTGATTTAGTTCGGGTGATCGAAGGAAGTGATACACCTGGTATCCATCTACCAACATCTACCGACGAATTTAAGAAACACTTCTTTTTGAAGGATGGCGTGATTTTATCAAAAGGGCAGGGAAATTTTGAAAGTTTATGTGGTATGAAAATACCTGATAAAAAAATGTTCTATTTATTAAAAGCTAAATGCTCATTGATGGAAAGAATATTTAAAGTAAAAATAGGAAATTTAATTTTCAAAATGAAGACAAATAGCTTTTAAGTTTACTTTTCAATATTTAAGATATTATCTAAGAGTAACAAAAAGTTAAGATTATTAGAAATATGTTTAGTGCGAACCATCTCTCAGCTTTGTTAACGTTTCAGTAAAAAAACCATAATCTTCAATTTCAGCTTTTGTATCTTCATTTTTTATTCTTATAAAATAATCTTCAATTTGGTCATAGAGAATTTTTTTAAAAGATTCGAACTGGTATACCTCAGCGCAATCTTCTATTTCGTCTCTATATATAGCATAGAACATATCTAACGCTTTTTCTGACTCTCCTCTAATGTCGTTTTTAACAAATGATTTATCCAGTATAGTTATCATAACAGATCATATTTATTTACAATAATCATGTCAATGGATAAACCTTTAATCGTGATTTCTTCAATTTTTCCCATATTTTCAGCTCCAAGAAGCTGAAGGGCTCCAACAAATGAAGAGAGCAACATAGGATTAATGTCAGAATCTAAAATGAGATCTAGCAAATAAATTCCAGATTCCTTACAAATAATAATACCCTTTAAAAATTTCGAAACTTCTGATTTAATATCTAAGCTAAGGTTCATTTATCCTTAACCTGTAATTATAAAGATTTTTTGTTTCTCTATATTTATAATAAAAATATATCACTAATTGTTTAAATTCTTATAGGTATTTATCAGATTTTATATCATGTGGATATTTATTCCCAAATTTCCTAGGACTTATAGGATATTTTACATTTTGTCGGATTAATCGCAATTATGTTCGATTTTTTTAATAAGAACTGATTTTTTATAACCGTTAAATTTAATTATGAATAAATATTCGTTTAAATTAATAAACATATTTACCATGAGTGATAAAGAATGAATAAAGTTATTGGAATTCCATCCGATGGACCAGAACTAGTAGATCCAATCTCCGAACACTTCGGACATTGCCGTTATTTTGTAGGAGTAGAGATTGACCAAGATAACAATATAAAAAAGGCATTTTCTTTGCGAAATGACGGACATACGGGATGCATGGAACCCGTTAACAACATGAGGGATAGGAGAGTAACGGATATGATTGTTGGAGGAATAGGCGGACGACCGTTCGCAGGATTTACTCAATATGGAATTAAATTATATAAAGGAGTTAAAGGGACTCTAAACGATAATATTCAGCTACTTTTACAAGAAAAATTACAACCTCTTAACGAAGCTGCCTGCGCTGGTGGGGGGCACCCAAACCCTTAATTTCATTAAAAATTTAAAAAAAATTTAAAAAAGAATTTATTTTTCTAATTCTTCTCTTATTTTAGCTACTACTGCTTTAAATGCTTTAGTGCTTTCGCTATCTGGATATTTTAAAACAAATGGCAATCCTTGGTCCCCTTGTTGACCTACTTCGACCTCAAAAAGAATTTTGCCTAGAAATTTAACATTAAAATCCTTAGATGCTTTTTCTGCACCACCAGGAGGGTAAAGATCTATGTATTCGTTACAATTAGGGCATTTAAATCCAGACATATTCTCAATTATTCCAAGTACATATCTATTCATTGTTTTTGCCATTGCTATAGTCTTTCGAGCGTCCATTATAGCAACTTCTTGAGGTGTAGAGACCACTATAACATTTTCATCAGGAATCAGCTGTAAAATGTCCAAAGTCTCGTCAGAAGTGCCAGGAGGTAAATCACAGATTAAGTAATCAAGCTCACCCCAATGCGCGTCGCCTAAAAATTGTCGTACAGCCCCCATTTTCATAGGACCTCTCCAGATCACTGGAGTGTCGCTGTCTTGAAGTAGAAACGCCATACTAACAACTTTAATGTTTAAAGGACCGTCAACCGGGTAGAATTTCTTTGCATCTGAATCTACGCGAGGTCTAATTTCTGGACTAATGCCTAACATCTTATTCACATTCGGCCCTGTAATATCTACATCCAAAACGCCTACACGTAAACCTATGCTTGCCAAACTCATTGCTAGATTTACAGCTACGGTAGTTTTACCAACTCCTCCTTTCCCCGAAATAATAACGATTTTATGTTTTATTTTAGACATATTAATGCGAATGCTTACCATTCTCTCGTCCATTGCTTCTTGTTTTCCGTCGCTTACCATTTCCTTTAAATTAATATCGGATATTTCATCTTCTCCCATTTTTTGATATCAACTACTTTATTTGACTTTTAATTTTAAATTTCTTTGCTATTTTATTATAATTTTAAAGATACAGTAATATCCTTTAATCTATCGCTAATATTTTGAAAATCCTTTAAAACATTAGATTATATTTCTATAGGTTTCATCCATGTTTTATTATAATTCAAAACAATTTTGTGAATGATTATTCTAAAATAATAATAATAATAATTAATTACTATTCTTCTCTCTTTTTTAAATTTCTTAATTAAAAGTTAAGATAAAACAAGACAACTCAAAATAGTATTTAAATTGAGCTTTTGTCATTCTTTATAAGTAAGATGATAAATATTAGAAACTTCATTTAGAGAGAATTTCGTCTACGATCGATTCAATAGGGCTAAAAATTTCGATCCTTCCGTCCCAATCAATTAACACATTTTTATAAATGCTCTCGAGTTTAGTTACTACTTTTTGGATGTAATAATTAATTGAATTTAATTCTTCTTTTGTATAAAAAATACCAGTTAATAAGGTACTTGAATAGATGTTTACTATTTTTCCTTCTTTTTTTATCGTATATAATCCCTTATCTCCAGTAGAAGTTAATTCCTCTAGCATTAATTTTACGGCAATTATTGCTCCAGTTACTAGATGTTCATCCATTAAATCGCCGTCCTCTTTAAAAGATTTATGAAACAAGCAAGCTCCTTGTTTGTTCATTATAAAAATTTCATCAATTATATCGTACCAATCAAATTCTATAAAAGAGGGAAGTGTCAATGAAAAATAGAATAATATTGATGTAGATAACAATAGAATAATTGAACTAATTAATCTAAATTCAAGAGTTATAATTGAAATGAAAAAGTCGGAAGTTAATAAAAAGCTAATTAAAAAAGACAAAAAAGGGGTAAGGTATTTTAAGATTTCTACCTTAAGTTTTTTCTCCTGAATCCGTTTAACAAAATCTATAACATTTACAACAAAAAAGGATAAAAAAATTAACCAGAACGAGACGGTCAAGGAAATTATGATTTCTAAATTAACGAGAAAAAAGATTACTACTGCAATTGATAAAATTATAAAGCTTAAAGTGTAGAAAAATTTAAAAACAATGAATTTTTTATTCTTTTCCATAAAATATGTAAATATAATTACGCCAATCAATAAGAAGATGTACCCAATACCTAAATAAAAATCTCTGTTTGTACCAGCATTCCAAAATAAAAACGGAGAGATAATGATATTCGGTGAGTAAAAATCACTAATTATCAGTATTAAAGGAAGTAGATCTCTAAGTCCCCTTTAACTGAACTCTTTTCTATAAATAACGATCTTTAAACTATATTTTTTAACATGTTATTTTACTTAATTTGTTTCCAATGGAAATCTATCTTAATCTTTATAAGAGAAAAGTGGTATTATTTATGTATGCAAATACAATATTTGTCTCCTCCTTCGGATCTGA
>JAUWZT010000204.1 GCA_030615145.1 Promethearchaeota archaeon
TGACAATTCAATATTTATCAAAAAAAGATAAAAGAGAAAAAAAGGAAGCTATAGCGTCACCTAGTAAAATTTTATTTACGGGCCTTGATAACGCAGGTAAAACAACAATTATTTATGCAATCCAGAGGGAATTTTCGAAAATCGCGTTTCTAAAGCCAACAAGAGGTGCTCAAAGAAGGATATTTGAATTTCTAGGGCGAGAAATAGCTGAGTGGGACCTTGGAGGTCAATTTAGCTATAGAATAGCTTATTTAAAGAATCCCGGAAAATATTTCGACGACACTGAGATTGCGGTTTATGTAATAGATGTTCAAAATCACGCAAGATTACCCGAGGCTATCAGCTATTTTAAAGATGTAGTAGAGCAATTTAATAAGCTGGAAATAGAGCCAAGCATCTATGTGTTTTTCCACAAATACGATCCAGCGTTAAGACGAAACGCTTTAAACGAAATGAAGGCCTTAGAAATAGAATTAAAAGAAAAAATAAAAAGTGTTGTAGATTATAAGAAAATCTTTTATTACAATACTTCAATCTACAATTTACCCAGTATCATTAAAGCCATGTCTGAAATTCTTTTAAACATATACCCAAAATCGGAATTAATTGAAAAAACAATCGTAGAATTTGGCAAAAAGACTTATTCTGAAGGCGTTGTTTTACTAGACGACAATAGTCTTATCGTAGGTAGCTATTACAAAGACGAGGAAACAAGGAATCTCTTAAGCGCCAGCACCCCCTACTTTCTCACACTTAATGATAGCTTTGTTTTTACTAAAGCTCAACCTAGCCGCCAAGAAGAGGAAAATCACATGATTGTGCAAAGATATGGAAAGAATTTCATTTTCAAGCAATTTTCTTTAAAAGACGACTCTACTCCATATTATTTACTTATGCTTAAACAAGATCCAAATATTAACAATGAAGATTTTAATTGTTTTGCTAATTTATTAAAAGAGATCCTATATAGTTAACTCCTTTTATTTTTAATTTGCTTTAGCTAACATTAATAAAATTGAATTTTTATACTTATATATAGATAAAAACTTTATATGCGATATTATTACTGATTTTAAAAGCTGATAAAAGAGATAATCCCAATGATCATTTGTTCTAATTGTGGTGCGACTAATAACGAAGAGAGCGGTCAAATTTGTAGAAAATGCGGCGCTCTGCTCCCCACTTCCCGCAGAGCTCCAAGAATTAGAATGGCTCCTAGTAAAAAGGAGAAAAAAGAAGTAAAACCTCAGAAAAGAATTCCTGATAAGAAAAAAGTCTCTAAACCTAAACCAGATCATTTAGACTTACAAGAGATCCCAAAACCCGAAAAATTAAACGAAATTGATTATCAACTTCAACTTCATATCGCAAACGTAAAAGCAATTCATCGTGAAGCTGATCTTATTGAAACCCAAACCCCCTTCGAACATAAAGAAGACGAAGATTTCGTAGAAAGCGAACTGGAAGATGAAGATGAAGATACAGACATTTTAAAAGAAATTACGCCTCAACCTTATAAAGGATCAATTATTTCGGATAAAGAAGTTTTCGGACCACCGCGACAAGTTAGGAGACAAGCTGATGCAAAATCACGGATCGCTACAAAATCAACCGTATCCTCGTCTGAAAAGGAGTCTGTGCTTTTAAGGCAAAAGCAACTAGAAGAAGATATGTCAAATGTATTGTCATTTTTATCTAAAAAAATAACCGTAAAACCGTTAGAATCAGTTAAAAAACAAAAACAAGCTATTCAAGAAAAACTAGAAGAAAAGATTCCTCCTTCCAGCATGAACGAAATTTTAAAGGGTTTGTTGAAGTTGGACCTACATATTGAAGCCTCCGCAATTATTAAGGGTGATGGTACGATTCTCGCTTCAGCAATTTCATCAAGAATTTCTGAAACTTTATTTGCAACAATTGGTCAGAATTTATCCATGATTGGAAACGATATCATAAAGGGCTTAAGCGCTGGAACCTTGCTGAACATTTCCATAAGGGGGACCGATGGTGTTTTAGACCTAGCACCCATTGGTTCGAAAAAATCCTTTGGAGATGACATGATTTTAATGATTCTTTCACATCCTCGCGTTAAATCAGGAATAATATATTTTGCTGTTAGTATTGTAAAAAAACAAGTAAAACAATATTTAGGATTATTAAAATAGAGACACACTATCCTAATCTTATACTAACTGTTTTTGAACGATAATTCTATCAACTTCGATAGTTTTAAAATATTGTAAATTGATTCTTAATTCTTGCAAAAACGAATTAAAATTATCTATTCCTACTAATGGAACATAATTTTCGTTAATTCTGACCCAATTCGATTCTAACGTAACCATAACGGGAATTAAGATAAATGGTAACCTTTTTCGAAAGTTAAAATTCATTCCTAATAGGTTCTGTATTAAATTTGATAGAATTTCAGGATTCTTCTTCAAGGCTATTACTCTTTGATATTGTAAGTTTGCAGCTTTATTCATTGCGCTGTAAGAATCTTTGCGTTTCCACTGCTTAGCATCGATTACCAATATATAACTTTGATAAATGCCAATTACATCGATCTCATACCTTTTTTGAGATGTTTCGTATTTGAGATCAGATTTATCTGAAAACCTAAAGTTTTTGGTTGTTTTATAATTGTTTTGAGATAAAATCTCTTTAATTAAAGCTTCAAAACCGTCGCTGTTTAATAGATATGATAATTGATTAATGTCTAACTCTAAAAACTGAAGGCATCTCGTAATAAACACGATTTTATTTACTACTATGTAATGAACATAGTTTCCTTTTTGAATTGAGATAAAATCAAACTTGTCTAAAAAATCGCGGAGTTCAAAATCGCTAAAATCTTTGAAAAATTCAATTTCTGATATTTCAAACCATATTTCGGTTACAGCCGAATCCGTGTCTTTTAATAAGTTGTAAATCTCTAAGAAAAAATGCTTTATCAACGGCGAAGAATAAACCCTAGACATAATGCAAATTAGGTTGATGCTTTTAATAATGAAAGGAGAGTAATGATATAATGATCAAAGTGTTGTAAAGAAAGTGTTATAAAATAGGATAAATAAAACATAAATTTTAAAGAATAATTTGATTGACTATTATGTAGAAACTCCATAGATTCCATCCTATAATCTCTCTTTTGAATACGCGCTTTCAAATCGAGGTTTAGAGCAGATAGATTGGTTGGAAGAGTTTGCAGATGAACTCCTATTAAACTTCGATATTTAAAGATAGTAATAAAGAGGTTTAAAAACTGAACTTTCTAAAAAAATGAAAAAAAATATTTAAGATTTCTTTATTTTTTTACTTACAATGATTGATACAATGGATAGAGTACCAAGTAGAAAGAATAGATTATATCCTGGAATACCCCCTGTAGATGGAATACTTTTAATAACTACTATGCTAATAGATCCAATCTCTTCTTCGCTATCTTGAGCATAAAAGGTTATAGTAATTTCTCCTTCAGTTAAATTATTCCAAGCATTTTGATTGATTGTTCCATTTAATTCTGTAAAGGAAAAATTTCCTAAAATTCCTTCTATCGTATACCACATCGAAACAGGTATTCCCTCTATTGATATGTTAAATTGAGGTGCTGTATTTTGAAATGTCGCATTCGCTATTGGTGAAACAATAGAAATTATTGGAGGATCCCAGAAAATAGGATAGTTATCTTGAGAACCAGCAGCACCGGAGATAGTATATGGCGTATCTCCTATACCGTCATCATTAGCATCTTTACCAGAATAATCTGACCAATAATTTCCTAATGTACTACTATTCCAATTATTATTATTCCCATTATCTTCAGCATTAGCGTTAAGATTATTAATAAATGTATTATTGAAAATTAGATTATCATTGCAACCCGCATCTATCTCAAAACCTCTCGTGTTATCGGATATTCGATTTCCTTCAAATATATTAAGAGCACTTTCACCACCAACTACACCACCCACTTCTATGGAAAATTTTATTCCATAGTTGTTATTATAAATGAAATTTCTTGTTATATTGTTATTTTGAGTATTATTATACGCATCGGCACTCCAAAAATGTAATCCAACTTCCGAATTATACTCGATGTAATTTCCTGAAATTGTGTTGTTTGGAGTTCTCACAACGATGCCATAAATATTATGGCTACAGTTATTATCTAATATTAAATTATTTGTACTATTGTCATTAAAATGTATTCCAAATAATCCATTGAAATTAACAGTATTATTTACAATTTCATTATAACTGCAATTAGGAGATAGATTAATTCCCATAATACCATTAAAATTAACTATATTTTCTTCAATGTCATTATCATTACTCTCATATAGATTTATCCCATATTCAGCATTATTATTAATATTATTCCCTTGAATAGTGTTATTCTCACAATTTGAGTCTAATTGAATTCCAAACCGATTATATGAGCAATTATTATCAAAAATGTGCCCATTACTAACATTATTCAACCATAATCCAGGCCAAGGTAATGTTTGGGAAGAATTGTATAACGTACAATTTTCAATCCTAAAATACACATTGGAATTTTCAATTAATATACAACTACTCGAATTTTTCCCATCTATCACCAAATCTTCTATAAAATAAGGGTGGGTATAATTGCCTGAACCTGTACAATTTCCATCGTTTTTAAAAGCAACCCAACCAGAATTCCCGTCTATATGTATTTTTCTTGATACTTTTGAGGATCGCAAATTGTTGTTATCTAAGTTAATGACATCGTTACCGTTATTGATGTTTACCGCACTAAAAATGAGATTACTGAAGATTCCTAAAGCGATTAAAATCATTATTTTTGATTTTGCACTTGATTTCATTTTAGTTATTTTTTTCCGCATTTTCATTTACCTTCTTTTTTTTTGATAAAGATCAGATCACAATTTGTTGAATATGGAATATAAGGTTTATGCTGAAATTAACCAGTAAATTTTTACTTTTACCGGTAAAGTAAGTAATAATTAGGTTAATATCCTTTATATACATTTCAATCTATTAGGGAGGAAATCAATTAATAATTTTGCCAATTAGGTTTAGCGGGTAATCATGATATAATGATCAAAGTGTCGTAAAGAAAGAAAGTGGTATAAAATAGGATAAATTAAACATAAGTTTTAAAGAATAATTGATTGATTATGATGTATAAAATGAAAAATTTAGATAAATGGTTTTTATTAAGTTGGAAGAAAGTAGCAATAATTATTATAGCTTGGATTGCTTCTGTTGTTCTACATAATCTTGTTTATGCCATCTTTTCTGATTATTTTAATGCGACGATCGGTGGAGACGAGCCTTTTTTCTTTTTGATTGCTATATTTGTAATTCCAACTTATCTAGTAGTTTCAATTATCTATACAATAATAAATAAATTAAAAACTCCATAGATACCATTCAATAATCTCTATATTATTCAGAAATGTTTGAATTCTCTATTAACTTTTTAACTTCATTGAATTCCTCAATAACCCAAGTATAAATAAATTCTTTTAATTCAGCAATATTGTCGCATTCAGACATTTTATCCTTTAAATCGTGATAAGGAAATCCAATTCGCGTATTCTGTAGGCGGGCAATTTCAAACCCAAATTTCAATAAAGAGTAACTAACGAGTTCTCTTATGAGGGGTGCTGTTAGTATTTTAAGATTTGATGATGTTACAAAACGAAAAACATCAAGAGTTATTTTTTCAGCATCTTGCTCTGAAAGTCTAGTTTCTTTTCGTAATGAATTATATATACGGATAGGTTCAAATCTTTTTTTTTTAACTTTTCCGGATTCTTTATCCTTGTATAACACTTCAGGTAAGGAATGAACAATTTTATTTTCAAACATAATAAAAAGTTAATTGTCTAAATAATAATTATTAAAAGAAAGTAATTATTTTAAAAAATTTTTATTTATCTTTTATTAAATCTTGTTAAAAACAATTTTTTTTTTTATTTAAAGTTCTCATCTTTATAGAATAAGGCATACTATAGAAAAATTATTGTTAATCTTGAAAATATTGATATATTAGAATTGATTTAGAAGAATTAAGAAAAATAAATATTTATCTTTTGATTTAATAGTAGCCTTACTTTGCCTAATATCTTTTAAATCTTGATGATAATCGAAAACACTTTAAAGAATTATGTCGA
>JAUWZT010000098.1 GCA_030615145.1 Promethearchaeota archaeon
CAAGAATTAATTGACATTCTCTAATTTACGTTAAATTTTGGATGAAAAATATGGTATTTGAAGATTATTACGATGAATATTTTAACGCTCGAAGGTCGTTAGAAGACCCTTACCGAAAGGTAACGATTTCAAAGGATAAGTATAAAAAGCTCATGGAGATCGCAGAAAAATACGAAATGTTACGAAGAAAATTTGATCAGGTAGATGCGAAAAAAACTGAGTTACACAAGCAGCTTGAAAACTTAAAAGAAGATGGAAGGCAATTAAAGGATTTAGAAGAGAAAACTGAGAAATACTTAAATTCATTAGTACGAGTTCAAGCAGATTTTGAGAATTATAAAAAGGCAAATTATCGAGAGAACGAACGATATAGGCTTCGAGTAAAAGAGGAAATGTTGAAAAAGTTAATTAAGCACTACGAAGATTTACATAGGGCGTTGAAAGTATTGGATTCGTTAAAAAAGGGAGAATCGGTAAAAAAAGGTTTTAAAATGATTGTTGAGAATTTTGAAAAATTTTTCGAAGATGAAGGGGTGAGACCTATGAATTCAGAGGGCGAGGAATTTGACCCTTACAAACACGAATGTCTATTAGTGGAAGATAACGAAGATCTCCCTGAAAATACTATTTTAGAAGAGATAGATCAAGGTTATTATTTAAATAACAAGGTATTGAAACCCGCTGGGGTTAAAATATCAAAATCAAAATTATAAAATTAAAAAAAAGATGTGAAAAAAAAATGGCAAAAATAATTGGTATAGATTTAGGAACTTCCAATTCAGCTGCTGCCGTATTAGTTGGTGGCAAACCTACAATTATTCCTAGTGCAGAAGGCAATACATTAGGGGGGAAAGCTTTTCCTTCGGTGGTTGCATTTACTAAAGATGGACAAAGACTAGTAGGAGAACCAGCGAGAAGACAGGCAATTTCAAATCCAGATCGCACGATTACTGCGATAAAGCGAAAGATGGGAACGTCCTATATAGTGAATATTGAAAACAAAGAATACAAGCCACAGGAAATTTCTGCAATGATCTTGAGAAAAATCAAGGAAGACGCAAGCGCTTACTTAGGAGAGGAAGTAACAGAAGTAATCATTACAGTACCAGCGTATTTTAACGATAATCAAAGGCAAGCTACGAAAGATGCAGGAAAGATCGCGGGATTGAATGTAAAACGTTTAATTAATGAACCTACTGCTGCAGCCTTAGCATATGGACTAGACAAGAAGGATGTCAGTTTAAAAATCGCTGTATTAGATCTTGGTGGTGGTACATTTGATGTTACGGTAATGGAAATGGATAACCAAGTCTTTGAGGTAATCTCAACAGCGGGAGATACTCAATTAGGCGGTACGGATATGGATAGAATTCTTGTGAATTATTTTATCGAAGAATTTAAGAAGAATGAGGGAACCGATTTAAAGAATGATTCCATGGCAATGCAGAGAGTAAAAGAAGCTGTTGAAAAAGCTAAAATTGAATTATCAACTTCAATTTCGACAGATATTAATTTACCATACATTACAGCAACTGATTCCGGTCCAAAACACCTTACTATGAGTATTACAAGAGCTAAATTAGAACAGTTGATAGAACCTATTTTAAAGAGATTAGAAACTCCAATAATTAAAGCCTTAAAAGACGCGGGGTTAAACAAAGGGGAAGTTGACAAAGTTATATTAGTTGGCGGACCAACAAGAATGCCTAGCGTTCAGAAGATATTCGAAGACTTTTTAGGGAAAAAACCAGAAAGGAGTATAGATCCTATGGAATGCGTTGCGATGGGTGCTGCGATTCAAGGTGGCGTTTTAACGGGAGAAGTAGAAGATCTGTTGTTATTAGATGTCACTCCATTATCATTAGGAATTGAGACCTTGGGAGGCGTCTTTACAAAGCTAATAGAGCGAAATTCAACGATTCCAACGAAAAAGAAACAAATATTTAGCACTGCTGCCGATAATCAACCAGCGGTTGAAATTCATGTATTACAAGGAGAACGACCAAAAGCTGGTGATAACATAACTTTAGGAAAGTTTCATTTAACAGGAATTCCACCAGCTCCTAGAGGATTACCTCAAATTGAAGTATCTTTTGATATCGACCAAAACGGTATTATAAATGTTTCTGCAAAAGACAAAGGAACCGGTAAGAGTCAATCAATAACGATCACTGCATCGAATAAAATGGATGAAGGCGAAATCGCACAAAAAGTAAGAGAAGCTGAAAGATATGCTGAAGAGGATAAAAAATTCAAAGAATTAATTGAAGCAAAGAATCATGCTGAGGCATTAATATATCAAACTGAGAAATTGTTAAATGAAAACGAAGCGATAATAGGAGATTTGAAATCGAATATTCTTGAAAAAATATCTGATCTAAAGAGTGCGATGGAATCTGAAGACGCTGTGAGGATAAAAAACTCAACTGAAGTCTTACAAAATTCTTTACACGAAGTTTCATCTCGAATGTACGGACAACAGCAAGATCCATCTCAAGGCGCGTATCAAGGAGCTCCACCTGGAGGTATGGGTGGTACACCATATGAAAGTAAAACCCAAGATGAAATAGAACAAGAACAATTCCGTAAAGCAACTGGTCAAGACGAAGGCGTAGTTGATGCTGAATATGAGTAAATTTAGATAAAGTTTTTTTTATTTATTTTTTTTATATATTTTTTATTATTTTTAAATTAAGAAGGGGTTGAAAAATTTGGCAAAAGATTATTATAAAATATTAGGATTACAAAAAAACGCTTCAAAAGAAGAAATTAAAAGAGCGTTTCGAAAATTAGCTCGAAAGTATCATCCAGATGTGAATCCCGATGAGGCAAAATCAGGAGATAAATTCAAAGAGATTAATGAAGCTTATGGCTTATTAAGTGACGATAAAAAACGAGAAATGTACGATAAGTTTGGAGTTGTAGAAGGAGATTCGTCTACATATCAACAAGGGAGGGCATCACCTGGAGGTAGAAGTGCGTATCGAAGCCCAGATGGAACCACATATTATTATTCAACCTCTGGTTCACCAGGAAATTTTGATTTTAGCGAGATATTCGGTAATGCTGGAAGCTCTCGAAGAAGACAACCATCAGGAGGTTATGATTTTTTCAACGATTTAGGAGATATTTTTGATGTTTTCTCTAATATGGGAGGGAGCACGAGGGCGAGATCTACTAGTTCAAGAAATATCCCTAGAGAAGGCGATGACTTAAGATATGACATGGAAATTAAATTTATGGACGCATTTCTTGGAGGAAAGAGAAAGGTTCAATACAGAGACCCTATTACGGGAGCAAATAAAACGCTAACAGTTACGATTCCTCGAGGAGTTAGGGACGAACAAAAATTGCGTCTTAAAGGAAAAGGGATGCCCGGTGAAAATGGAGGTTCTCCAGGTGATTTGTATATAGCGATCCATGTAAAGAATCATAAAATATTTGAAAGAGATGATGATGATATTTATGTAGATCAGGAAATTCCATTTACCACGGCCACGCTTGGTGGTAAAGTTCAAGTTCCAGGTTTGGAAAAATCTCTAAATGTTACTATTCCTGCCGGAACAAAGGATTCGACGATTTTACGATTAAAAAATAAAGGGTTTTATAAAATGACCTCTGAAGAGAGAGGGAATCAATTAGTAAGAGTAAAAATTAAAATTCCTAAGAGAACCAATAAGAAGCAAAAGGAATTATTAGAACAATTAAAAGCAACAGGATTATAAAAAGGTGATTAAATGAATGTTGTATCAGACTTAAATATTATATCAGATTTATGCCCTGAATGTGGAGGTAGTATAGTTTCAATTAGACAAATAGGAGAAACTGTTTGTTCTCAGTGTGGACTAGTAGTAACCGAAAGAAGCGTTGATTTATCTCATAGCGATAAAAGAGCTTATACTTCCCAAGAAAAGCAATTAAGGGAGCATACAGGTGCCCCTATATCTATTCTACTTCCTGACATCGGCTTGACGACTGTAATTAACAAAAAGAACATCAAAGATCCAGACTTAAAAAGAGCTGTAAAATGGAATACGCGAATGACATGGGAAAAAAGGAATATTCTTATCGCAACAACGGAATTAAAAAGAATTTGCAGTAATTTAAACCTTCCTAATCATGTGAAGGTTGAAGCAATCCGTTTGTATAAAGAAGCGTTTAAAAAGAAATTACTTCGGGGAAGATCTATTAATTCAATGATAGCTGCAAGTATATATCTTGCGATTAGATTAAAAAGAATACCACGAACCTTCCAAGAGGTCTTAGAGGAATCGTCTGAAAATTCGAAAGATATTAGAAGATGTTATCGAGTTTTAATCAGGGAATTAAATTTAAAGGCACCAAATACTGAACCAAGCGCTTTAATTCCGAAATATATGGCTAAATTAAATTTGAATCAAGAAATTGAGAGAACTACATCAAAAATTGTAAATACTTTTACCCTAAACTTTCCAACTAGTGGCAAAGACCCAAAAGGAATAGTAGCAGGGGCAATATACTTAGCAAGTAAGATAAAGGGCTTAGAATTAACACAGAAAGAAATTGCCGATAAAGTAGGAGTAACTGAAGTTACACTTCGCTCCAGATATAAAGAGCTCTCAACAAAACTCAATATTAAGATATAATATTTTAATAACTATATTATAACAAAAAAAATAAAAAGATTAAAAATTAAAATTTACTCAAGTTATTAGTTTCAATTAGTTTCTATTTTGTTTTCTTTTTTTTCTCCTGAAGACCAATTATATTCCTTCGGACCCGCAAATAATAGCATAACAGCTGGAATTAAAACTGCAAATCCGCCCCAACTCCACCATCCAAAATAGAGTAAAATTATCCCCCAAATCAACATCCACGGGACATTAAAATCACCTAAATTTAATACCCAGCCATATAATGCATCCCAATCTTTTTCTCCGCATGGTTCCGAGAATTTAGGTTTTATAACTAGAAACGATATGGCAATTCCAATTATAATTAAAAATATATTCCATATTTGAAAGAATAAAATAGAATATAATATTCCGAAAACGCCATTAAGAATTCCAATGACCCAAGCCCATTTTCCTAGAGTTGATACCCATGAGGCGTGTTGCCATTCACTTTCTCCCATATTTTTTCTACCTCAATTCTTAATATATATTGTTAAATTTTATGTATATTTTATTGAAAATTAATCTAAAATTACTATATTATTCATATTCATTAAATTTAAAATTGATCATATTAAATTAATAAGTTTGTATGTAAGAATTACATAATTTAATGAAACTTAGAAAAATGAAAAATGGATATTAAATGCTTTTTGAACTTTAATTATTGATTGGTATCTGGTTCAAGTATCTCGCCAACATAGTAAAGCCCGACAAGGTTACCCCGTCTTTGGAATTTTCTCGAGACTAATAAAATAATAACGTGCTCATTTTCGTCGATATGACCCGTTTTAACGCCATATCTTACTGATTGTTCGATTAAACTCTCAACATCTAAATTAAAAAAGTCAATTTTTTCTATATGGATGGGTTGTACGCCCCAAATTAGGTTTAATTCCCTGGCGGTTTTTTTAAATGGAGTCATTGCGATAATAGGTAAGGGTGGGCGAAATTTCGAAATCATTTTAGCTCCGTAACCTTTTCTCGTAATAACTACAATTTTACCTCTAAAATTTAATTCTTCCATTTCTTGCGCAAGAGCATGTATTGCGTGTCCAAGAGTTTGTGTGTGTGTTAATCGATCAGAATCGTAATCGTCTGGAGACCTCAATGGTGCGTGTAAACTTGCAGTTGCTGCAATCTTGTTCATAAATTCGACAGAATTTATGGGGTATTTTCCGACTGCTGTTTCAGCAGAAAGCATTACGGCGTCAGTACCATCAATAACTGCGTTAAATATATCGTTTGCTTCTGCTCTAGTTGGAACTGGCGTGTTAATCATTGATTCCAGCATTTGGGTTGCTACAATAACGGGTTTTCCTTCTCGATTGCACTTATAAATTAATTCTTTTTGCACTATTGGCACTTGATCTGGAGAAATTTCGACACCCAAATCACCTCTCGCAACCATGATACCATCGGACACTTCTAAAATTTGATCAAAATTATCTAATGCTATAGGTCGTTCGATCTTTGAAATTAATTTTATTTTGTTATTTCCGTAATTTTCAAGGAGTTTTTTAACTGTAAGGACATCATCTCCTCTAGATACAAATGAAATTGCTACGAATTCGGGGTTTAGATCAGCAATAAATTCAAGGTCTTTAATATCTTTCTCTGTGGGAACTGATTGTTTTAATTCTCCAATGGGGATATTTACGCCTTTATTGTTGCTTATTAGTCCACCGGCAATTACTTCTCCTATCAAATTATTCTTTTCTTTACCTTTAACTTGAATCTTAATAATTCCGTCGTTAACATAGAACACATCTCCTTTTCTCATTGATTTCAAAAATCCTACTAAGGGGATGGAAAATTGAGTTTGGTCTCCACCTCCAGGGATTTCACTTTCGTAGACATCTACTTGTTGTCCAACATTTAATATGAATGCCTCGTCATTCTTAAACTTACCAACCCTTATTTTAGGTCCTTGAATATCTGCCATAATTCCAACATAGTCATCTACGCTTCTAATTCTATCAACTAGTTCACGTTTTTCTTCGTGTGTTCCATGAGAAAAATTCAATCTAAAAATATCAACGCCAGCATCAATTAGACGCTTAATCATCTGTTTTGAACTCGAAGCGGGACCAAGAGTACTTACAATTTTAACAGTATTTTCTCTAAATGACATTTTACATCAAAATTAGATTTTTGATTCAAATTCTATAATAGAATAATTAATATTAATATTGTATCCTTTGTTAAAAATTATACATTTTTAATTAAATTTTTAAGGTTCTCTAATTCTTTTCTATATTTGTTTCTGAATTCTTTTAATAAATTGATTGATTCTGATAAGTCATCTGTACTGTTTAATTCTTTTAAAGAAAACAAACTAACTCTAAAGTGTTGAGGATATATTGAGAATTGGATCAATTTTAAATTATGTTCTTTACTGAATCCTTTTGCTAAGCTAACTAATAGATCGGAGCTTTGAGAAGCTAACAATATTGCCAAAAAAAACCTATATCTTGGCTTTTTAGAGTAATTTTTTGCAATAATAAGATAAAAGTTTTTAAGATTTTCCTTTAACTCGTAAATCTTCTTGATTTTTAAAGATTTAGGAACTCCTTTAATGTTTTCGGAAATCGGTGGATATTTATTTTTTAACCGCTTTACACCGGTTAATAACTCCCTTTTGAGATAAGAATTTAAATTATCTTTATCATTTGAAATAATGTTCTTAGAATTCATAGGAATAAATTAATTCTATTTATTAGCCTTATAGGTAATTAAAGTTGTATATTTAATATAAATCTTTAATTACGAATTCAAGGTCTAAATCTTTTAAAGTCTCTTTTAATGGATAGCCATTTTCAGGATTCCATCCCATTCTGTTGCAAAATTCATTATAAAATTCCTTATACTCTACTGTCTTACCTTTTAGCGGCCCTTTTTCAGCAGGCGGTAGTCCGATTATTCTATCGGGCAATTCGTTTTGCGCTATGTTAATACC
Source organism: Promethearchaeota archaeon (assembly GCA_030615145.1). Classification (GTDB taxonomy): domain Archaea; phylum Asgardarchaeota; class Lokiarchaeia; order Sigyniarchaeales; family SOKP01; genus SOKP01. The sequence continues at coordinate 7,612 of JAUWZT010000098.1, forward strand.
TTCTCGTATGGTGAAAGCTTGACGTAAAGTTTGGATTCTTATTCCAGTTTTGATATAATCTTCAATATTAGTATTCCAACCCGTTAAAGAATTCAACAGATCAATAAAAGGATAAGGACCAAAGGAAGGTGAGAACATGCACATACCGGCACAGTTTAAGATTTGATGGAAGCCCGTATTGATTACCTGTGCCTCTACCTTCTTTTTTTCGTTTTTTTTCCACTTTTTGGGGAGATTTAAGCTTTTCTCAAATTTATCAAATGGCCCAATCTCAGAAAAATCGATACTAGCCGCTGTATGCCTTCCGGGGGTCGGATCAAACGCGTATGTAAAAGCTAAGGATTTAAAATAGCGAGGGTCGTGCATCGGAATTTCAGAACCTAATGAAGTTATGGCGTATTGTTTACTATTTTTCCCTATTTTTTCAGAAGCTATTTTTGCTCCATCAGCTAATATATCACCGATACCTTCTCTTAATATTATTTTGCGGACCAATTCTACTATAGATTTACTATTACTCCACATTAAATCTAAACCGCCTGTATCGTCTAAATTTAGAAGATTATTTTCAAAACATTCAATTGCAAAAGCAACTGTTACACCGGTGGAAATAGTATCGATTGCAGCACGATTACAGAGGTCATTAATTTTAAATATAGAAAGTAAATCGTTGTTGAGTAAAAGTGAACCAAATGAGCAGCAAGTCTCGTATTCTGGACTGTACATTTCCTCAATGTCTAATTCAGGAACTTTTAAAATAGCTCCGCATTGAACAGGACAGCTAAAACATCCGTATTCTTTTACTTTATATTTGTTTATATTAATGGAGGACAATAACTTTGATTTTTCGTAAGGAAAATCATACATACCTACTCCAGACCAATTTTTAATGGGAGAGTCTCCAGTTTCAGCACCAATTGTGTTTCCAATGGTAGTACCAAAATATCGATAAATTGTTCTCATAAGATTTGGTGAAGCAACCATTCCAATTTTAAGTCTACGGATGGATTTTACCATTCCGAATATCTCACTTAAAAAATTCTTTTTCATAGGGGATAATGGTTTAATCTTCGTCACTTTATAATAATCCTTAATTAAACTCAAAAAATTCTCGCGGTTACAGATTACTACTTTCTTATTTCCCTTAAGAACTATCATTTTTAGTTTTTTTGAACCCATAACGGCTCCTAAACCAGAACGCGCAGCGATTCTTCCTTTATCATTCGCAATTCCTGATATTTTAGATAATTTTTCCCCTGAAACGCCTATTCCGGCTGTTTTTATTAATTTTCCATGTTTTTTTTTTAATATCTTTTCTGTTTCTATAACATCTTTCCCCCAAATATCAGAAGCATCTAAGATTTCAGCTTTGCTATCAATTATAGATATATATTTTGGGTTTGTAGTAGCACCTTTAACCAAAATTCCATCATAACCACATTTTTTTATGGCAGGTCCAAAAGTACCTCCACTATTTGCATCACCCCATGTTCCCGTTAGCGGGGATTTTCCTACAACCATAAATCTGCCTGAGAAGGGAGCTGCAGTACCAGTTAATAACCCAGGAAAAAATCCTATAATTGACTCGGGGCTTAATGGTTTTACTTTTGAGTCCATTCTTTCATATAATAATCTACACCCTAATCCATATCCTCCCATGAATTGGAGATACATGTTTTCAGGAAGCTCCTCCTCCTCAAAATTATTGTTTGTTAGATCAACCCATAAAACTTTCCCAAAAAAACCATAACTCATAAATTAAACCAGATTCGCCTTTAATTAATTTATTGGATAAATTAATAGAAGAAAATTCATTTTAATATTTTAATTAATTCTTCTTTTAAGTAAAACTTCGAAACATATAAATATATCAATTTTCTATTAATATATTGGTTGCTAAGATTGTCCAAAATTGCGTGTTACACATTTCACCTTTAAACAATTCAACAGATTAAGGGGATATCATATAAGATTTAAGCGATAAAGCTCTGGTTGCTAAAGATTATTCAATTTATAAAAATTTAATTGAGGTATTTTATGTCGATTATTCAATCTCTTAAAAAAGATAATGTAAATATGTATATCGATTGGGATCGGTACACGAACATATTTTACAACAATATTTACTTGGAAGATTGTAAGTTCGTAATTAAAATGCCACTTTTACCTCAAAAGAACAGCCAGATGGATATTAAAATCAAAAAATTTAACTTAACAAAATATACATATTTAATTTCTTATGATTAGTTTTAGACTTGTGCTCAATTATAGATGAGCTTTTTAATTTGAGTCATCTTTATTTGATTTATTTTTCTCTTTTAAATTTCGATTCCAACATGAAAAGCAAATATAGTTAACATTTTCTAACTTAACAAGATCTTTATTCGAACGGATCATTCCACATTTTGAACACTTTTTCTTCATATATTCTTTTTTACACCAAGATTTATTAATTTGATTTCCTTTGGATTAGTTTTACTTTAGACACCTTACTGTAAATTTATAGTTTCATTTTTTGTAGGAATTATTATGTTAATGTCTGAATTTCTAAAAAATGTTATAAAAAAATGTGGGTGTTCAGTGTGAATAGGGATTAAATGTTCAGGATTTACCGTTTTTATAAAGTTTATTAAATGGTGTGGCATCGCATGTCCTGAAGCATGTATTCTATAAGAAGGAATTCCAATTTTGCGGAAAAATCGACTTAAAGTCCTATTATTATCAATAAATTCTTCAGTATAAGGGTCAATACTAGAAGAAATAAATGCGCCCCTGAAATGTGGATTAAATTTTTCTATAATATCTCTACGCAATGAAGTAATGTAAAAGAAAAAACCACTATTTAACTCTTTTAATTCGTAATATTTTATTAAACGATGTCCCTTCTCTTCTTTGTATATCGCTTGTCTTATTTTTTCTTGCCAACGATACTTCACAGTTCCTTTAGTTAAAATTAAAATGTGATCGTCCGCGGTTATATTCGGATTTTTCATACTTTCGTAAATTTCATCTTTGTTCAAAAGGTAATAAAAATAAGCGTCTTTTTCAGTTATGATAAATTTCCATCCAAATTTTTTTGCAATTGAAGAAAATGTCCTAAAACGGTCCCAATCTAAACGATCAAATTTTACTAATAGAAAATCAAAAGGGTGTTTGGTAAATAACTGTTCTAAATTTTGTTCTACATTATTTTCAGACTCAATTGCTCCCTTATGGATGTGTGTACCTTCACAAATTAAGAGTTTAATCTTAGCTTCACGGGGTTTTTGAATTTCTCCGTTATTATTTTCTTGTTGGTGGGGTACTTTAATAGCGTTTTTTATCTCGTCTAGAAAATCTTGAGTCATAGAAGCTAAAGGGCCGTGCATACGAAAATCTCCAGTGTAAACAACAATACCTCCAGAAGTTTTAATGATGAAACCATAAGCTGCTGGGATCGAATGATCTACATGCACCGGTATTATTTCTAATCCCTTAATATCAAGAATATCGCCCGTACGAAACAGCTTCCAATTTAATCCGCCATAATTATTAGTGATTGAATTTTTAGAACATTTATAATAAGCAGAAATAATTTTTTTAGTAAAAACTCCCGTATAAATTGGTATGTTTCTGTTAACAAATGACAATCCAAAAAAATGATCTTTATGAGGATGACTGACAACAATTCCATCGATATTCGTTTCCAAATCATTATTATCTTGGTTTATATTCGCCTTATAATCAGTATATAAATTATCGATTGAAAATTGTTCCACTTTAGGTAATAATCCTAACTTTACTAATTCTTTGATTGAATTTGGTGCTTCATATCTTTCGTATTGATCATTAAAATTTTTTATGTTAATTCCAAAATCAAATAAGACTTTTACATCATACGTAAAATCTTCTAAAAGAATAATATTACCTCCTACTTCATTCACACCCCCTAAAAATGTGAACCTTACATTTGTTTCCATAATATTCGTCTTTTTAGAATTATGTTAATATTTGATAATTATCTACTCTTAAGTCAAAATCTAACAATAAAACTACCATTAATTTATTTAAAAATATTTGTACTAAAAAATTAAAATTATTACAGTAATTTCAAAAGGAAAAAATCCAAGATTAAGAACTTCTGCCACAAAAAGATGTTAAACCAAAATTAGAATGTATTTTATCTTTAAAGTAATACACTATTCAATATAAAAAAAAAGAACAAAGATCCTCTAATTTGAGCCGAAATATATAGGTTAAGAGATAATTAAACTCGTGTTAGAGTTTAATAGAGGGCTTAATCAGGCGTACGAAGCGTTTTATCGCCTTGAAATCCAATGTTAGCTCAAATTATCTGGAATCCTTAAGAATATTTTGTTTTTAAACTATATAAAAACTATTTAAAAAAAAAAAATTCTATGATGATAGAACGAAAAATGAAAAAATCTCCAATCCTATGATGATAGAACATATTAAATCCTTTAAAAGAGAACTATTCCGACAAAAAAGTAAATTATAAAGGTTTTCTTCTGATGTAATTTAAAATCCTTAATACATTTTAATTATTTAAAAAAAAAAATTAAGCTTGAACAATGGTTTGTATTAAATCTCTAGATATTAAGATTTTGAAAAACCTCCATGATGAAATTCAATGTGAAAATTAAGATCGTTATTCTCACAATAATTCTTGATGTTATCTTCTATTAAGTCCC
>JAUWZT010000160.1 GCA_030615145.1 Promethearchaeota archaeon
GGACCTTATTCATGGAATGCAGAAACACCTCACCCTTATTCCGATAATTATGATAATATCTGGAGTGTTTCGCATCCAGGTGCGGAATATATGAGAGTTCACTTTTATCGGGTAGACTGTGAATATAACTATGATTTTCTATTATGTGGCGATTCAGACGTTGCTTCGGGGTGGGCTTATGAGGTTTATTCTGGAAATTACGGTTATAATTTCTGGTCGGCATATATTCCTGTAAGCCGTTATTATCTTCGTTTTATTTCAGATTCTTCTATTACAGACTATGGGTTTAAAGTTGACAAATATGAGGCTTTTATAGATGATGGAACTCATTATCTTTGTTCCTATGATTCAATTCCAAATTCTCCCAGTAATTATTATTTAGATACTTTACTTGATTCTAAATTGGACAATTTAAATTGTTCTGAAAAATACATAGTACTTGATTCATGTAATAGCGGGGGAATGATACCTGAAGTACAAGAGATAGGTAGATATATAATGACAGCATGTCAATCAGATGAATCAAGTTTAGAAACCTCTTCATTGCAGCATGGTGTTTTTACGAATTTTTTTCTCAAATCTTTTGATTCAGCAATTGACTCTAACGCAGATGGAGTAATATCTATGGAAGAGAGTTATTCATACACCTCGTCTAATACGATTAGTTATTCAGGAGGAATCGGTTATACTCATCATCCTCAAGAATATGATGGAATTAGCGGAGAATCTGTTTTAAACACAACATTCGGAGGGTTAAGCATGACCCCCACAGGGAATTCATTATCCTATTCGTTTTATATGTATGGAACAGGATTAATTGAAGAATTAAAAATTATTATCTACAATATTACCCAAACAACATCCTATCTAATTGAAGATCTAACTGAAAATCCTGCTTCAAATACAGGATTTGGATATTACTCAGGAACAATTCAACTAGATGGTGTTACTGGGCTTTCAGGTTATGGCTTATTGGCAAAAATTAGTGGAAATAGGGTAATAAATTTAAATAATACAATTTCGGATGATTTTGATTTAGATTCTCTTAGTGATATTTTGGAGATAGCATTTAATCTTGATCCGACATCAAGCGATAGTGATTCTGATGGGTTAGATGATGCTTTTGAATTCTATGGAATCACAGATCCTAATAATCCTGATACAGATTCTGATGGTATGGACGATTACTACGAGGTTAATAATAATTTAGATCCATTAAATGATGATACAAAGGAAGATAAAGATAATGATGGTCTTAATAATTTTTTAGAATATCAAATAGGGTCCTCTGCTAATAATCCAGACACAGATGGAGATCTTATGCCTGATTATTGGGAATATAATAATGGATTGGATTTAAACTCTAATGATGCTAATTTGGATAATGATAATGATGGATTGAAAAATATTGATGAATACCAAAACCAAACAGATCCTAATATTGCTGATACAGATTCTGATGGATTATTTGACGGATCAGAAGTTTTTACATATTTGACTGACCCATTAAACCCAGATACTGATGGAGATGGAGATTCAGATGGAATTGAAATTCAATGGGGTTCAGATCCGTTAGATTCAAGGATTTCTGTAAAAACAGTAATCCTTAATTTTGTTGGGATTGGTTTACTTATAAGTTTAGGCTATTATGTAATTCACACTCAAGTTATTAAAAAGAAACCTGTGACACGAAAGAATGTTTTTAAAACCACTATTAAAATGGCTTTTAAACAAAAAGTTTATAACGCCCTTAAAGTAGAAAAGAAATTTAAACCAACACCAACGATATCACCATACACACGGAGTCCCTATAAAACCCAAACTTATACTCAAAAAAGCCATGAACTTAATAAAATTAGAGATTTAATATTATATGGAATGCCCTCACCTAAACCACACACCTCAATAGAAGGTAGAAAAGCATTGAATATTGCTAATTTAGCATTTACATTAATTAATCAAGGTAAATTTAAAGAAGGATTTGACCGGATGATTTTTGCTTTAATGTCAGGAGTTCCTGAGCCTGCGAATAGGCGTATAAAACAGATATTATTAGATTCTTTGAACCCATCTTCAAATTATACAAATCAAACTTCAATTACAAATATAAATCCAACAAAAAAATGCAATTCATGTGGAAGTTTAAACAAAACATCTAGTAAATTTTGTATTAAATGTGGAGGGGTGTTATAAATAACAGTATCAAGTGGAATGAAGGAAAATCGTAAAATTAATTCTAAGTGCATCGCATTAGAATTTTATAATTTAAATGAGATATATTTTCCAAATATTTGTATAGTCTGTGGAGAAATTGCTGAGAATCGTATAAAAAAAAGTGTATATGGGTGGTCAAAAAATGATTATAAAAAGAATTATTTTTTTGATCTACCTGTATGCAATGACTGTAAACTTAATATTGAAATGAAAACGGGGTTTGCTTCGAAAAGTGGTAAATTAACCTTTTTTTCAGCCTTGATAGGATTAGTTATTTCAATTATTTTATACTCCTTAATATTTTCGATTTTTTTAAGCATAGGAATTTTCGCTACAACAATTATATTTCCTTATATTTATCATAGGGGAATATTAAAGCAAAAAATTAAAATCAATGATCATTTAAAAATAAATCCAAATAGGATGGATTCGGTAGAATTAATTTTTTCAAACATCAAATATGGTAATACTGTAAAAGAGATTAATAAGTCAAAGATAGATGAAAAATTCAAAATTAAGGATATTGAAAAAGAATCACAAGAATTAAACGACTCTAAAATTGATTAAGGAGACAATTAAAAAAATTTAATATACTTCTTCATACGGTCCACTAATTACCCCTCCAATTAAGCCTCCTATAATAGACCCTATAAATGCAGTAAGTATTCCTCCAATTGTAACAGATAATTGAGTTCCTTGAAATAAAGCCATTAAATCTTCACCAGATACGACGCTTAACAACATCCAGATTAAAATATCGATTATGATAACCAACAAACTTGCGATAAGACCTCTTTTCAAACCTTTTGAAATAGTACCACTCAAATAGCCAATAAAAATACTCGCTAGAAGCTGTGGAGCGAAAAAGTCGATTATCGTGGACGACCCGGTAAATATTGAAAATAGATCAAATTTAAAATTAGCTCCAATTAAAATGATTATAACTTTTAAAACGTCAATTTGTGAATAAAGTTGTAGTTGGATTATTATTTCTTCCATATTAAAAAAGAATGCGGTAAAAAAACTAAAAACAATTCCAACAACAATTCCAATCAATAATCTATAAGAAACCATTTTCAATCAAATATGTTATTTGAGTTTAATAATAAATTTAATTATTTTGATATATTAAATCTTTAGTTCTAAGAGAATTAGAAGATTTCTTTTAATAAAATATTAAAATTATGTTATTTTATTTAGTTTATCTAAAATTGTAATTTAATATACTAATTCTATTATAGGGTATATACATTGGCTAAAAAAAAGAAAAAAACAGAAAAAACTAAGAAAACTGAAAAGGAAGAGAAGGAAGAAGAAGAAGATATCGAAGAAGATTTTGAAGAAGATTTTGATGAAGATTTAGATATCGAAAAGGAACTTAATTTGCTCGATACTGACGATATAGACGCTGAAGTTGAGCAAGCTGAAAAAATTATTGACAAAGATGAGGAAAAAAAGCAACTATATCTAAGTTGTGGAATCCACATTGGAACAAAATTATTATCTGGAGATGCGAGACAATTTGTATACAGACAAACTAATTACGGTTTGTATGTTATTGATTTGACTAAAACTGACGAACGCCTAAATGTTGCCGCAAAATTCCTGAGCAAATACGTTGAGGGTGGAAGCGATAAGGTGATCGTATCCTCTGTCAGAAGATATGGAAAAGAACCCGTAAAGCAATTTTGCAAAGTGTTAGGATGTAGGGCAATCACCGAGCGTTTTATTCCTGGCTCTTTAACGAATCCTATCATAGAGGATTATATTAAAGATGCGTCGGTGGTAGTTATCGTTGATCCTCATGCTGATAAAGTAATTTTAAGAGAAGCTCAATTAGCTCGAATCCCCGTCGTATCGTTATTCGATACTGACGATTTACTTGACGGAATCGACCTTGCAATACCCGCAAATAATAGAGGGAAGAAAGCGTTAGGTTTAGCTTTTTGGTTGTTAGCACGACAGATATTAATGGAATTAGGGAAGATTTCAAGCGAAGACGATTTTCCCTACACTTTAGAAGAATTCACTTCAAAAATCGTACCTATGTATCGTCAACAGTAATTTTTCACTTATTTTTCTTCTTTGCTTTACTAATAATTTTTTTCGTCATTTTTCTTATTTATTTAATATAATTTGCTTAAATTGTTTTTATTCTATGAATAACAACTTTTTAATCAATCTAAGATTTTCATTAATTAAAGTAGTATTTTATTATTATATTAAGAGACGAAAAATGAAAAAAATTATAGCTTTTGCCGGAAAAGGAGGAGTTGGAAAAACCACGAGTTTAGTTCTTTTTTTAAAATATGTACTTGAGAATAAAAAAGCACAAGATATTCTCGTTATTGATTCAGACCCCGATGCGAATGTTGCTGATGTCATTGGTGAAGAAGTTAAATTCTGTGATACAATAGGAGGAAAAATGAAAATATTAAAAAATAAAATCCAAAGTATGAAACTTTCACCTAATACTCCAAAAAATCAACTAATTGAGTCGGATGTCTATACTTGTTTGATAGAAATGGACGATTTTGATCTATTGGAGATGGGTCGCCAAGAGGGAGAAGGTTGCTACTGTTTTATTAACGACGTACTAAAAAGGGTAATCGATACATTATCTAAAAATTACGATTTAACTATTTTAGATTCTCCAGCTGGATTGGAGCATTTTGCTAGAAAAACTGGTCGAGATGTTACCGACCTTGTAATCGTATCCGACGCTTCAAAAATGGGCATACATACGATGAAACGGATTTTAGAGATAATCGACGAGTTAACTCTGAAATTTGAGAAGATCTGGATTTTAGGAAATCGCTTTCCAGAGGATTTAAAGGATATTTTGGTAAAAGAAGTCGAAAATCTGAATAGAGACCGCGTTAAATTGTTGGGGTTCATATCTAACAACGAAGAGATAAGCAAGATCAACATTACTGGTGGTAATTTAATCGATTTATCCGAAGAAAACTCGTCCTATCAAGAAGCAATAGAGATATTTGCTAAAATAATATAGAGCTTTTTTTATATTAAAACTGAATTAAAAGCTTATAATTTAGTGATAGATTCTGAAGAATCTAAATTTTTTCTTAATTTTTTGTACACGAGAAAGATACCCATCGTTGTTGTCAGAGCCAATAGGAAAATATCAAAACCAGGGATGCTTAGTTCGAATTCTAAATTATCAATCTACAAAAACAATACATCCAAAATGATAATTTGAGAAAACAAATCAAAGGTTGTTAAAGAAATTCATTAAGGCTCCTATTTCGAAAACGCTTTTCTACACCATTTTTCATCCCCGGTAACTTAAAACATTGGTCAGGGATCATTTTTTTAAAGTACGGTTGGTTTTCTCGTTCAGATATGAATTGTGATTTGTATAGCGTTTCGAAGATTTCTTCACCGGAAAATTGGATATCATCAAAATATGGGATAGAGGGACGATTTTTACTTACCATTTCTACAACATTTTTTAGAGGAGAGTTAATTTCACGAACTATTCCTTTTTCGTCTATTAACCCGGTTTTATGGGTGTGTTCATTATACAAACAGATTACACATTGTGGCCATCTTTCGTGAAAATAGTTTAAGACAAGATCAATCACTCTATGCTTGAGGTGTAGCACTCCAAATAGCACACCACGACTATTTATTTCTGTTCGTGAGAATTGTTTCGCACGATACGCTTCAGTAAACACTTCTCGCATCATTCGGTTAATTTTTTTTGCCAATGGGGATCCTGAATTGCGTAAAATTACTTCTGGAAGCTTTTTGATATGTAGCATTAGAGCAGGAGAATAATTAGAATGGCGCGGAAGATTAAGGACCAATTCTTCGCGTGAATATCCTTTAGCACGCCCAATAACTTCTAATGGATCCCGACTATTTGTTATCTTTCTCATTAGATTTCACTCTGTAAAATTGTGCTATTGTTAAGATCGGTAAAAGTAGGAAGAGTAGTTTGCTTCTGTCCGTTTATCAAGAGGTACGGGTCAGCTCGTTTTAACACCACGCCAACAGATTTTAGATCTTGTCTACGTTTAAACAAAAATTTTTTAGCTCGTAAATTAATTATCCGTTTAGCGGAAATTGGACCAATTCCAGGAACGCGGAGTAAATCTTTATATGACGCTTGATTTGGATCCAATGGGCCACGACCTTTAAAATACTCTCTTGCTAAGTGAATTTTAGGATCTCCTTCGGGTAAATTACCTTCTTCGGTCAATACTTCTTTCAAATCTTTTAATTTATAATGGTAGATTCGTAATAACCAATCGCTTTGATATAATCTATGTTCTCTTGCTAATGAGGCTGCTTGTTTACCTGCTAACGGCGTACCTTCAATTGGAATGAAAGAAGAAAAATATGCACGCCTTAGATCAATTTCTTTATATCCCCAATCAATTCGTTTGAGTAGGTCGTAATCACTTTCATTTTTTGCAGCTCCAACTACAAATTGAGTGGTTTGTCCACTATTGAGAATTGGAGCGCCATCCCATCGAAATTTTTTATACCCATCTTCCCGTCGACCTTTAATCATATTTTCTTGGCATCTAAATTGATTGTCTTGTTTTAAATCTTTCAAGATTTTGAGAGTTTCCTCGTTGTGTCTGAGACGTATCTGTTTTAACCAGCGCTGACGCGTTATAATGTCATTGTTAAAATCTTTCTGTTCTGCGATTTCGGCTAAGTGATCTTTAGTGGAGGCTTCCAAATTAATTGAAATACGATCAGATAGAGATATTGCCTCTTTAAGGAGATACTTACTCACACCTGGCAAACACTTAAAATGCACATATCCACCAAAGTTATATTTGAAACGAAGTAGTCGAACTACTTCCAACATTTCTTCGGTTGTTTCATCGGCGCTACCACAAACTCCAGATGAAATGAAAACTCCTTCCACCACGTTCATCGAATAGAGTTTCATAAATGTGCGAGCGTATTCTTCTGGTGTAAAACTCATCCGGTGCTTACAATTATTAGTAAAGCAGTACTTACAACTGTAGATGCATTTGTTAGTGTATAGAGTTTTGAAAAGACTCATGCATCGACCATCAGGGGTGTAGCTGTGACAGATTCCAGCACTTGCTGTAGCTCCAATCCAATTTTTCGAATCTCCAAAAAGTTTCGGATATTTATCAGTGCGACTGGAAGCGGTACTCGCACAAATATCATATTTTGAATTTGCTCCCAAGACTCGAATCTTTTCTAAAGTAGACGGCACTTAAATCATCAGTTAAATAGATTTTTTTTTTAATAAGGTGTATAAATCTATCTCTTGATGTTTACTTTATAAATCGAGGGGCATATTGAATTTTTAAAATAAATTTATATTTTTATAAAAATTTAAGTTTTAATTTCTTTTCTGTTAAATATTAGATATTTTTATTTTATACTTAAACCATTGATTGATAATAATGCCTAAATATACTGGAGGTGAAATAATCGCCAAATATCTGATTAAAGAAGGAGTAAAATATGTTTTGGGGATACCTGGGCATGGGTGCCTAGCCTTTGTGGATGCATTATTCCAAAACAAAGATAGAATTACATTGATCCAACCCAAACAGGAAATGAGTGGAGTTCATATGTCAATAGGTTACTTTAGAGTCACTTCTCAACCATTATGCGTATTTACATCGATAGGTCCCGGTGCTATTAACACTGCCATTGGTCTCGCTGATGCTTTCGTAGACAGTTTTCCTGTACTTTGCATTACTGGAAACACTCACACACACATGCGAGGCAAGGGAGTACTTCAAGAGATTGAAAGAAATAGAGATTCTAATATGCCTCGAATATTAGAGCCTATTGTTAAACGTTCTTGGCAAGTAAACGATGTAAAACAATTACCTACAGTCATGCAAAGAGCTTTTAATCAAATGATGACTGGTAGAATGGGACCAACCGTCATTGATCTTCCTATGGATGTTCAGGCAGATGCTATTGATGTTGAAATACCCGATCCTTTGGAAAGAAGGGCAAGTGGAAAAATATTAGGTGCTCCAGAACAAATTAAAAAGGTAGTAGAATTATTAAAAAAAGCGAAAAGACCAGTCCTATTGTTAGGTGGTGGCGCAGTTACAGCCGAAGCCTATGACGAAGTTAAAGAATTAGCACAGAAACTTGGTGCTGCTGTCGTAGTTACAATGATGGGTAAAGACGCATTTCCAAACGATCACGAGTTATTCGCTTGGAGCACTGGTAGCAAAGGGACTACTGTCGG
>JAUWZT010000211.1 GCA_030615145.1 Promethearchaeota archaeon
GAGGATTTTGGTTTCGGTTCTAACACAGGATCAATTAAGGGAGAGTAGTATTTGGCAATTTTCCTGCATCGAATCAAGGAATAAAGACACAATAAAAATATCATACAAATTACAACTATATAAGGAAGCATGCTAATAATCATCAAAATAATATAATAGTCATCTTGATCATAATAAGGATCATAATAAGAATTATATTGTATGACGCTCATTATTAAAGAGGGCACTATCGTCATTAACAAAAATACTGAAATGATGAGTCCTGTAATTGATAATATAAATATTTGGACAGATTGTTTCTGCGTTAAGTTAAATCCAAACCAAGTGATTTTTTTTCCACTCATCAAATTCACTCTCAAGAATACTATATATTGTGATCTAACTTCAATTAATAAATGTTAGTATGAGATTATGGTAATGTCCAAAAAATAAGTCACGTTGAATAACTCCAACGATTTTTATATTATACCTAAAATTTCTTTTGCTTCATCGACAGTAGCGACTTCTCTTCCGATTTCTTTAGCTATTCTAACCATTCTTTTTACTAGTTGAGCGTTACCTTGAGCAAGTTCTCCTTTTCCGTAATAAATAGTATCTTCCAAACCAGTTCTTACATTGCCACCCATACACATAGCCATTACAGTCGTACGTAAATTAAATTTGCCAACAGTAACTACTTGCCATGTTGATCCTTCTGGTATTTGATCAACCATGCGTAAAAGATTAGCAGGGTTAGCCTCAGCGCCTCCTTTAATGCCTAATACTAAGCTAAAGTGTAGAGGGGGTGATAATAGCCCGGTTTCAACAAATTCTAAAACATTAGTAATATGGCTCGAATCGTACACCTCGATTTCTATACCAAATCCTTTTTTGTTGCACCTTTTAATATATTTGCGATTGAAATCTTGTGGATTTAGGAATAGCGAGCCTCCATAGGGAGTTCTAAATTCGAAAGAACCAGCATTAATAGTATGCATTTCAGGTTCGGGTTCTATATTTATTAGGTTTAATCGTTCTTCTAAAGAGGGTTGGACAATTTCCGTCGTAACTCTTTTTTTACCAGATTTGGTAGTAAATGAATGTTCTACAACTTTAGCGCCGATTCCATTTCCAATTTGTCTCAATATGGGACACTTTTCCCCAATTTGCTTTACTGTTTTACCATAATATTTTAAATCAGGAGTGTTTTGACCATCATCGCCACGAACATGAATATGAACAATTGAAGCCCCAGCTTCATAGCATTCTAGCGCAGCTTGCGCTTGTTCTTCGGCAGTTAATGGCAGAGCGGGATTTGCCCATTTACCATGAATTCCACCTGTAATAGCTGCCGTAATTATTACTTTTTTATCAGAAAGTAGATTAGGTTTCAATTTCTCTCACTTTTAATGAATTCTTTATTATTTCAATTTTTAGGTATCAGATTAAATAATTATTTAATTATTTTAAATATTTTAATAATCTACTTAAAAAACATTAATTAACGCTGATATGACTGACGTAAATGTAGTTTTTTTGATATCAATCCTTATCGTTGCTATTGGTTATTTGATTAAAAGATTAGGAATAATAAAAGAAGAAAATGGGGATGTTATTGCTAAAATCATTTTTAACGTTACTTTGCCAGCAGTAATTCTTAAATTTACCAGTACAATCCAATTTGAATTGTCGTTAATATTACTACCTTTAGTTAATTTAGCTTTTGGCCTTGGAATGGCCGCAATTGGAATACTAAGCTTTAGAAAACGTCCGAATCATTTAAAAGGAGCGATGATTATGACTATGGTAGGGTTTAATGTCGCACATTTCTTTTTTCCATTAGTAGAAGGCATTTGGGGGGCCGATGGAATGCGATATATTGCTCTTGTTGACGCAGGTAATGCTTTTACGATTTTCGTATTATGTTATATTTTAGCATCGATTTATTCTCCGAAAAATCACGAAGAAGGCGTTAAAATCGATTTTAAATTCATTTTAAAGCGTTTAATCAAGTCTGCTCCTTTAATGAGCTATGTTATCGCTCTTACGATAAACTTTTCTGGATTTACAATCCCAATTATTTTTTCTGAGTTAATAGATGTTTTTGCAAGAGCAAATACAGCTTTAGCGTTGTTGTTATTAGGAATTTTTCTTAATTTTAAATTCGGAAAAGCCGAATGGATATCAATAATTAAAGTTCTTGTGTTAAGATATGCATTAGGATTATTTGTAGGGTTAATGTTATTCTTTTTTCTACCGACAAGCTTATTTGGCCCACTTTTTAGGATTATTATCTGCCTTTCTTTGCTTTTGCCTGTGGGTCTTGCGGTCATACCTTTCTCTGTAGAATACCATTACGATCAAAAATTAGTAACGATGATTGTTAACCTGTCAATTATAATTAGTTTTGGTCTTATCTGGGTTTTAATTTTAATTTTAAATGGATAGATATATATAAATTTTATCGAGGCATTCTATATTATAATATCTCTTGCAGTATTCTACTAAATTTACATTAGTATTATTTAGGAGGGTTTAATTTGAAGAAATTTAGGCTGTCTATCATTATTTACATCATTTTAATAGTATTGTTAGGTTTCCCAACTTATATAAGGGATTCTAAAGCTGATGTAGTAATGACTTATGGTAGGGGAGCGGGAAATTTTCTTCCTATAGAAAATTGTTCTTTAATAATGACGAATGCAAGCGTTATTTTTAACATTGATGCTGAGCAGTATCTTAGTAGAATCAATATTGATTTTACAGGAAATTATACAATTTATAATCCTAGTGAATCCATAAAAGTAACACTTGTAGCTCCTTTTTCATCAGAGTTTAAAAATTTAGAATCGTCATGTGTGATAAAAATAGAGAATACAACAGTTTCTTATGAGTTTCTTGAGTATAATTTCACAGACAGTCCTTGGGAGGAATATTTAGAATCGCGATATTTTATGCAAAACCGGAAGTTTTTAATTATCAATGCTACTTTTCCTGAAAATGATTCTATAACAATTGAATACAGTTTTAATGCTCATATAGAAATTACGAGTTCTTTTGATATTTTAAATATTTATTACGATGTAGGAACGTCTCGTGCATGGAATGGAACAATATCAGAACGAGTCGAATTCAAAGTGTATGGAAAGCGCCCTGATTCGTATTCGTCGTATAGAAAGGATAGATTCGAATATAATTGTACGATTTCCGATATAGAAGATGGCAAGAGTTATGCCTGGGAATGGGAAAATGAGATTATTAATGTAAATAGCGTTTATATCTCTTATTCTTATTATAATCCTTATGCAAAACTAATATTTTTTATTCTATTTCCCTCATTCTGGGCAGGGATTATAATAAGCTTGGTACTTATAAGAAGACGAGGTAAAAGAAAAGCTCGAAGAAAGTTACAACATCCAAATTGATCGATATATATAAAATATAAATCTTACAATTATAATTAGTTTTGGTCTTATATGGGTCTTAATATTAATCTTAGGCATATAAAATAAAAGAATTTATTTCTTTTTTTTCCAAGTATAAAATCCCTTTCCAGTTTTTAAGCCTAAATCTCCTCGTTCCACCATCTCCTTAAAAGCTTGCGGTGGTTTGTCTTTTGGGTCTCCACTCTCTTCATAATACGACATTTCTACAGCATATGCAACGTCTAAACCGATACCATCCATCATTGTAAATGGCCCCAATGGCATTTTAGTAAATATTTTCCAAGCTGTATCAATAACTTCTATATCTGCATAACCTCCCGCCCACATTTTAATACATTCTTTTTTTACAGCGTGCCATATCCTATTGAAGACAAAACCAAAACATTCTTTTTTAACAATGAGAGGTTCGCATCCAATATTTATTATCCAGTTTTTTCCAATTTCAAAAGTCTCATCGCTAGTCTCAGTTCCGCCCATAATATCTGCCATTGGTCGTGTAGGAATTGGAGGATAAAAATGAATATTTAGAACTTTATCTCTCCTCTTGACCGCAGACTCTATTCTCGAAACGGGATATGAAGAACTATTAGTAGCAATAATAGTCTTTGCAAGGGCTGAACTATCAATTTGAGAAAACACTTTTCTTTTTAATTCGAGATTTTCTGGAACTGCTTCGATTACTAAATCTACATCTGAAACTGCTTCAGACATATCACT
Organism: Promethearchaeota archaeon; assembly: GCA_030615145.1. Classification (GTDB taxonomy): domain Archaea; phylum Asgardarchaeota; class Lokiarchaeia; order Sigyniarchaeales; family SOKP01; genus SOKP01. The sequence goes on from JAUWZT010000211.1 coordinate 4,143, forward strand.
ACAATAGAAGACATTCTTAAGAGCGTCAACTTTCTTCTTTCTTTTTAAAAATCCAGATATGTATTTTTTCGCTTCTGCTAGAGTATCAAAATTTATATCAAAAATGTATACATTGAAATCATATAAAGCAGCTATTGCGGCAATTTGCTTTCCAGTAAAGCCCGCGCCAATTATAGCGACATTTTCAATTATTTTACTCATAATTTTCACTTTAATTTTTAGATTATTTTAAAAGTTTATATATTTCTAAAATATTAAATTTTAATATGGAAATCTATAACAAATTTATTAATAAATTCTATTCAGAATTAGTGTTTCTCAGTATAATGTTTCTATTCTTCTTCCAACTCATGACAGAGTTCTTAGAATCGATTTACGCGTTGAATCTTATTGAAGTGGAATTGAACGAAAATGTCTTAGCTTTGTTATTTCTTTTGACTCCTTTTTTGCTTTTATTCTTTAAAAGAGGTTTTCCTAACAAAGCCTTTATCGCAATCGGTGAGATTTTTGTAATTTGTAGAGTTTTACAACCTTTTTTAGATGTTCAACTAAAAATGCTTGTTACTGGATTCGCATTGGGATGTTTTATGATTTTTTTTCCACTTCATCTTCATAAAAAAACAAAAGGAAACTACGAAAGCAACGGAATTTTATTAGGAGCTGGATTAGGTTTAGGATTATTATTATCGATCCTATTGCGAACACTGGGATCTTCTATTGATCTATCTGCATATAGTTGGTTCATGTGGATTGGGTGGATATTAGCAATATTTGCGGGATTGATGATAATCCATTTACCAAATTCAGAGCAAAGCTCAACCTCTTCAAACGACCAAACTAAAAGTGTCTTTAAACCAGCAAGCAAATGGAAAATTATTGGACTAACTCTAGGGATGATAAGCGTGATAACTCTGATATATTTCGTATTTAGTAGCCCTACAATTATAGCAAGATGGACGGAAGCTAATTACATTTTAATTCTAACCCTTCTCGTTTTAGTGAATTCTGCTTTTATAATTATTGTAATCTCTAATCCGGGTATAATAGGGAAATTGAAATCGTATATAGTTACTATTTGGAATCTTACTTTTGTTGCGACGCTAATTTTAACCATACTAGGCAGTACTGTAATCTTTGCCTTTGTTCCGTCTTATCCATTCTATCCTCCTGACGCAAATATGTTAAACGAGGCAATGTTAATGATAATGCTAGTTCTAAGCCCAATAATTTTACTTGATTTTATCTTACTCTCGAGCGAATTGTTTAGAAGTAGACCAGGTATAAGAAAATTAGGTGGTAGTATTTTTGTCTCGTCTGGTTTTTTCCTAATTATGATTTTATCTGCTGTTTTTACGATTGTCTGGGATTACATCCCTTTAATCGGAGATTTATTTAGAGACGCAATTTGGGTTATATTCCTAATATTAGGAGTGTTTGTGTTCTTACCGCTCTTTTTAATAACAAAAGCTTCGAGAGGTACATTTGAATCAATTAATTCAATCGTCAAAAACAAAAATAAAGCCTCATTAATAATTGTTGTGATAAGTTTAGCTACGTTAATAGGAGCTATAGTATTAGAATTCCCTATAGATCACGATGTATCTGGAGATTCTTT
>JAUWZT010000062.1 GCA_030615145.1 Promethearchaeota archaeon
GATTTTTTTATATGACTTTTCAAAAAAATTATCTCGCTAAGAAGAATACTTACAAGCTTTTCTCTTCTTGGTTCAAAAAAATCGGAATATTGCCATTTTATTACTTTACTCATATCTTTTTCACTTTTCATTTATTATTAATTTAGAAAATAGAGTAGTATATTAATCTCTTAGAGAGACCAGTTTTTGCTTCAACTTATAAGATAGGTTATTTTTAATTTCCCTTCATGGAATTAAAATTTTATTCTATTAAATATTATAACTATGAAACAGCAATAGAATACGGATATAACCCTTATTCTTGTCTTATACTTTAAGGAGTTGAGAAGGTTATATATGTGGGTAAATATATTGGTTTTTTTGGCTTTAAACTCTTTATTTCTTCGTTTAGTTTCTTCATCATAATAGTTCCTGATCCAAATTTTAAAAACGCCATTGATTTTAATGCTTTAATTAAATCAACGTCACTAGAACAAGAATTATAAACTAAGACTCCGATATTCCTTCTAGTAGCGGCTTTTAATAACTTATCGATTAGAAAAATATATCCAAAATGCAAATCTCGCTTATTCTTAAATTGGCTTTTATCTAAAAATACTTCGTGAACAATCCCAATTCTAATTTTAAGACCATATTTAAACGAATGTAGATTTCTATGAGTTATTACGGCACCACCTATTATTTCCCTCTTTTTTCGTATGATTATATAGGTAGGTTTGAGTCTTTCTGCTGGTACATTTATTCGAGCCCAAGTAAACTTATCTTTATCATATGGTGTAACACCAGTGTAAAACTTTTTAATAATTTTGTTCGCAGCGTTCATGTATTCAAAATGCTTATTATTAACAATCTCGTAAGAAATATTGTTAAAATTTTTGCTTAGTTTCAGAAGGATTCTGTAAATAAAGCGTGGAAAATACGAAATAACAAAAAAAATTGGAAATAACGACGCAAATTTTTTAAGATCTTTAAACAATTTAAATAAATTTGGAAAATTAATCAGCATAAGTTCTCTATCAACATCCACATAGCCAAATTTCAAGTAAATCTTTGATCTAGCAAATCCCTTATAATCTGCTGCTAGAATTGAAAGATCACAATTTCTTTTTTTCATATATTTCATCGCCATTTCCATTAGATTAGTAGCAATTCCTTTACGAGTATAATCGGGATGGCATGAAACATCGTTGATATCTCCAATTAAATAATTTTTAGAATTGAAAATGATGTCTTCAACTAAATTTACGTGAATTGCCCCCACTATCTTATTTTTTTCAACATCTTCAGCAATTTGAATCATCTCTGGTTCAAAATAGGGAGACTTGACATATCTCCAATTCCATTCTTCAGAAGTTCGAACAATGCCCACCCCATTCATTTGAAAAGCTCGATTGAATAAGTCTGCTAGCTGTCCGTCATCGCCTTTTTTGTAATGACGATAAATAATATTTACCATTATTTAAAACACTTAAAAGTCAACTTCAAAGTAAAGATAAAATTTTACACTTAAATATAATAAAACCGTAAATATCTATTAAAATAATTTACTTAATTAATTTTTATACAAAATAAAAAAACATGATAAAACATGAGTGATGAGAAATTAATTACTGAAGGAGATCAGCTGCTAAGAAAAAGATATTATTGGATCGATCATGCACGAGGTTTTATCATGATCCTACTTGTGATCACTGAATTTCTACCTTATGCTATTCGAACTGGAAGTGAAATTGCTCGATTCTTTTTAGCTCATCCCCTGGATCAAAGAACAGTTGAGTTTATGAATTTTTATGATGTTGGCGCTCCTGCTTTTATTTTTATAATGGGGTTACTCATGCCATTGTCCTTTTTACACAGAAAAGAAAGAGATGGCGTAAGTAAGGCAGTCAAACACATGATTATTCGTTATGGGATAATCTTGGCTCTGGGATTACTTGTAATTCTAATCGATCACGGTGAATTTATAACAATTGAAGGTATTATTATTTGGGACGTTTTACCAACGCTAGGATTGGTTGGATTAATAACAATACCATTTCTGTGGTTAAAACCAAAGGGACGTGCTATTGTTGCTACGGTTTTATTAATATTCTATCAAATTATGCTTCTTTATGGTGGATGGCGAGAGTACGCTATTGCATCTATTCACGGTGGCATTCTTGGTACGATATTTGGGTTTTCTGCTATTATGATTTACGCAACTTGTTTAGGCGAAGTATTGTTTATAAGTGAAGAATATACTGATAAGAAGAAATATCAAATATACTTAATTGTAGGGATTATTGCTTTGGTAGGCGGTCTATTACTTTGGTTATTACCTGGATGGTATCCAAATAAACGCCAAGTAACTTTAACATATATTTTAATTAGTTTAGGGGGCTCAATCTTAATATCGTTTCTTTTTATTGGTCTTGACAAGAAAGTCCAGAAACCAATAATCATTCTAGATAGTTACGGAAAATCTCCATTTATAATTTATATTATTGCGGTTGTACTGGAATTCATACTAAGTGATCTAATTGGTTTAGATATGGATCTTCTAATTTTCACGATAATAGTTATTGTTATGACGCTCATTGCATTATTACTTGATAAGCGGGGAAAAATAATAAAATTATAATTTCTAAATCTTATTCCTCTTAACTTTTTTTTCTAATTCCAAAATTTTTATACTAAAATAACGTTAAATCTTAAATACCAACAATAAGATTATTCTAATAATTCTGAATTTATAAACTAAAGTGAATTAAATGAGTGAAGAAAGGATTAAGGAAATCCTAGAAAGCCTTAAAGCGATAAAGGGTGTATATGGTGCTGCGATAATCGAAAAATTTGGCTTAATAAAAGGTAGTGCATTACCTGGTTGGGTCGACCCAGAATCAGTGGCAGCAATGGTCACTCTTATTCTTAAAGCCTCTCAAAGAGCAACGAAGGAACTTGAACAAGGACAATTCTATAACGCTATAATTGAAAGTGCTAAAGGAAAAATACTTTTTTCGGAAATTGGAGGAAATATATTAACGTTAATTACAACTACAGATGCAAAACTAGGCATCATTAATTTAAAGCTAGCTGCAGCTGCAGACGCTCTTAAGAGTCTTCCTTAGCATCTTTTTTGTTTTTCTACTTTTTTAAGACTTCTCTAGTAATTCTAGCATTACTTCTCTTGTTATTTTAGGATCTGCTTGTCCTTTGGTTTTTGCCATAACCCTACCAATTAAAGCTTCTAAAGCTTTAAGGTTCTTACGAAAATCTTTAACGATATTTGGATTTTCTTCGATAATAGCTCTACATAACTTTTCAATGATTTTTTCATCATAAATTCTCTTTTTCCCCTTTTTTTTAATGATTTGAGAAACTGATGTCCCTTTCATCATTTCATCAATGTAAGTCTTTGCTATTTTTGTTGTAATTTTACCGTTTCTGATGTTTTTGATTAAATCTACTACGTGTTTAGGAGTAACTTTTGTATTATTAATCGTTGAATTATTCTCGTTTAACCATCCGGAAATATTATTCATTAACCAATTACAATACTGTTTATACTCCTCATAACCAAATGTGGGATCTGAGTTCGCACCGTTTTCATAAAAATCTGCGATTTCTTTATCTAAAACTAAGTTTTCAGAGTCAAATTCAGATAACATATATTCTCTGCGAAGCCTTAAGGCTCTTTCATTTGGCATTTCTGGTAGTTTTTCTTTAACTTTCTGAATAAAAATATTATCTATTTCTAATGGAACTAAATCTTGTTCGGGGAAATAACGATAATCTGCTTCAAATTCTTTTGATCGTAATGATATCGTGATTTTTCTTTTATCGCCCCAGTGTCTAGTTTCTTGTATTAATACTTTTCCTCTTTTAAGCGCGTTTTTTTGCCTTACAATTTCATAACTTAATGCACGTTCAACTTCTTTGAAGCTATTGATATTTTTAACTTCACTACGTTCATTTCCTTTTATAGAAATATTTGCATCAACTCTTACGGAGCCCTGAAGGTCTAAATCTGATATACCCGTATATTGAACGATCGATTTTAATTGTTTTAGAAATTCTCTTGCCTCTTCTGGGGAGTCAATAACAGGTTCAGACACAATTTCGATTAAGCAAACGCCAGAGCGATTATAATCTACTAAAGTGAATGGTGAAGTTGCTATATTTCCTTTATGTACTAACCTAGCAGGATCCTCTTCTAGATGAATTCTATTTAGCATGACTTCTTTTTTTTGGTTATTTACTCTAATGGTGATTTTTCCGCCATCAGCAAAAGCTTTGCCTCCCGCTTTGTTATATTGCGTAATCTGAAATCCTTTTGGGAGGTCTGGATAATGATAATTTTTTCTAAAGAACCAAAACTTATGATTGATTTTACAATCTAGGGCTAGAGCTAATCTGGTTGCAAATTCAACCACTTTTTTGTTAACTACTGGAAGCGAACCTGGCAAACCAATACATATAGGGCATACAAATGTATTAGGCTCTGCTCCACGGTAATTAGTATTACAACTACAAAATAGCTTTGTTTTGAGATTTGTCAATTGAATGTGAACTTCTAAACCTATAATCACATCATTATTTTGACTACTCAAATTACTTACCTCCACTTACAACAGGCGTTATTTTTCGATAAACATTAAGTTCCTGTTCAAGTTGATAACCAATGTTGAGGACACCCTTTTCATCAAAATAATTCCCGATTATTTGAAAACCTATAGGTAAATTATTACTATCAAAACCACATGGGATTGTTAACGCTGGAATACCCGCAAGATTAACAGAGCAAGTTAATATATCTATTATATACATTTGTAGTGGGTCATTAATTAATGTACCAGTTTTAAATGCTGTTGAAGGCATTGTTGGGCAAACGATAGAGTCACACTTTTTAAAGGCTTCGATAAAATCGTTTTTTATCAAAGATCTTACTTTAAGCGCTTTAATATAGAACTTATCGTAGTACCCCGCAGATAACGCATAGGTTCCTAAGAAAATTCTCCGTCTTACTTCTGGACCAAAATACTTCCCTCTTGTTCTACTAAATACTTCGAAAACATCACCAGAAAGGTCATCGCTCATGTTTCCATATCTCAAACCGTCAAATCTCGCTAGATTCGAGCTTGCCTCGCACATACAGAGTAAATAATATGTTGCAATGGTATATTCAAGATGTGGAATAGTTACTTCAACGGTGGATGCTCCTAAACTTTCTAATTTTTCGATTGATTTCTTTACAGAACTTTCAACTTCTGTTTCAATCCCTTCACCGAAAAACTCTTTTGGAATTCCAATTACTTTTTTTTCAATGGGATTTTTGATTTCTTCTGTATATTTATCAACTTTAACATCTACTGAGGTAGAATCGAGTGGATCTTTACCTGATATTATTTCAAGCATTAACGCTGAATCGTAAACACACTTAGTAATGGGACCAATTTGATCCAATGAATTTGCAAAGGCAACTAATCCATATCGTGATACTCTACCATAAGTAGGTTTCAGCCCCACAACTCCGCAGAAAGATGCTGGACATCTGATACTACCGCCTGTATCGCTTCCTATCGCAAAAGCAGCCTGCCCCGATGCGATAGCTGTAGCACTTCCTCCGCTCGACCCTCCCGGTACTCTAGACAAATCCCAAGGGTTATAGGTGGGGCCATAGCAACTCGATTCGGTAGAACTTCCCATTGCAAATTCATCCATATTTGTATTTCCAATATGAATTGCTCCCTCTTGTTCCACTAAGCGTTCAATGACGAAAGCATTGTATGGAGGGCGATAACCCCTTAATATTTTTGAACAACAAGTTGTAGGAAAACCCTTTAAGCAGATCAAATCTTTATTTGCAAAAGGTAATCCATAAAGCCTCCCAACTTTTTGACCTTTTTGTATTTTTATATCGTATTCTTTTGCTTTTTTAAGTGCTTTATCTTTAGATAGTTTAACAAAAGAATGAATAAGATTATCAGTTGTCTCTATTCTGTCAAAAGATGTTTGAATTACATCTTGAATGGTGATTTCTCTATTTATTACTTTTTCAATTAATTCATATCCCATGTAATTATAGAGTTCCAATTCAACAAACCATCCTTTTAAATAATTAAAAATCAGTGTTTCTTAAATAATTCATCGAAAATAATTGTTGATTTCTAAAAAAAATTTATTATGGAGCTTTTCGCAACATAGTCCGGGGAAACGGTTTAGCGTCTTTAATGTTATCTAACCCACACATCCATTGAACGACCCGTTCAACGCCTAAACCATAACCTGAATGAGGAACACTGCCATAACGCCTTAAAGCAAAATACCAGTCGTAAATCTCTGGATTTTCGCCGTCTGCTTTTAATCTCTTTTTCATATCGTCAACTAATAAACTTCTTTCCGACCCACCAATAATTTCACAATATCCTTCTGGAGCTAACATGTCAAAGCATAATGCTTCTTTGGGATTATCTTTACTGGGTGGTTTATAAAAACCCATAATTTCCGTAGGATAATGGGTGACGACTACAGGAACCTTAAAATGTTCAGCTATTTTTGCCTCTTCCATGGTTCTTAAATCCTTACCCCAAGGACCATTCATTTGGTATTTATTATTAAGGATATCTAAAGCTTCTGCATACTTAATTGTAGGATATTCCGCTTTCGCATAATGTTCTAGCAACTTAATGTCTCTCTCTAAAATTTCAAGTTCTTTCTTATTAAGTTTTAAAACTTCTTTTACAATAAACCTAATTTCGTCTTTAGCAACTTCTGTAAGTTCGTCAAGCGTCATCCAAGCAGCCTCCATTTCTGCCATCCAAAATTCTGCTAAATGTCTTGATGTTTTTGACCTTTCGGCTCTAAAAGTTGGTCCCATATTATATATCTTTCCAAGCGAAAAAATCCCGGCCTCAGCGTACAATTGCCATGTTTGACTTAGGTACATTATATCTTCAAAATATTTAACTTCGAATAGCGTTGAGCCCCCTTCAGATTGGCTAGGCTGAAAGATTGGTGCGTCAAATTCGTAATAACCGCGACTCCTAAAAAATTCGTGAATAGCTCCAACAACCGTATGTCGAATTTTTAAAACTGCGTTCAATTTTCTAGATCTTAACCATAGATGTCGATTGTCATATAAGAGCTCAGGGGATTGATGTTCTGTAATGGGAAAGGGTTCGGCAATTTGGATAATTTCCATATCTGATACAGAAACTTCAAATCCGGTGGGAGCCCTTACATCCTCCTTTAATTCGCCTGAAATTTTAATTGAAGATTCAATTGTGAGCTTTTCAGCCTTTTCAAAGAGTTCTGCATTTTTGCTTTTAGAGATTACACACTGTATTATGTCAGATTCGTCCCTTAAAACAATAAAAACGAATTTATTTGACGCTCTTTGTCGATACACCCAACCTCTCAAATATACATTGGTCAAATCCTTTTTCAGAGCTTCATCAATGGTTGTATATTTTGATTCCTTCATTTTTTTAAAAGAAATGTCTTTTTTAAGATTTAATTATGAACTAGCTTATCAAAATTAATCATCAAATTTTAATTTTTCAGAGATATTTAGAAATTAAATTATATAATAAATACTGCTGCTGCTAATACAGAAGCCCACTCATCTTTATTTCTAACAGTAGCATATTCTGTTATATTTTTAGTTTCAACAATTTTTCCTCCCTTTTTAAAGACTTCGCGTTTTTCATCGTAATTAGCGTTGGGATCAAATGGAAAACCCAAAGTTGTAGCTAACATCTCTGCTGCTAAATCTTCAGCGTAATCCCCTGTTTTTTCTGGTTTTTCGCCATATGTATGATGTTCACTTAAATATCCGTATTGATCTTTATCAGCGGGCATTGCAACACCTATTGATGTACAAACCACGCGATCTAATTCTTTAGACTCTGCTCTAGACATAACAATATAAAGGATCTGTCCTGGACGGAGTTGTTCTAAACCATCTTCCTTACTTATTTCAACACAATGGGGGGGTAAGATCGAAGAAACATTGACTAAATTAAACTTTTCAATTCCCGCATTTCTAAGCGCTTGTTCAAAAGCTCCTAACTTAGACTTATGAAATCCTTTTCCTTTTACAAAGAATACCTTTTTTGGGACAAATGACATGATTTTATTTAGGTTCTGATATAGCTTTAAATTTTATCTATTGAATTTTCCTTCATTTTCGATTATAAAAGAATAGTAGATAATAATAATAAAAATTATATTCATGCAAATTGGGGATTTCTAAAAAATTTGATTGAATTTTTTTAAAAAAATTGTATAGATGTATTTAATAAATCTAGAATGTATAATTTTAATTATGAATAAAATACATAAAGAAGATTACTTAATTCAAAAAATAACTCCGTTTAATGTTAATGAAGTGAAAAATGTTGACGATCTTTTAAGAGCCCTTAAATATTGTGGATTTCAAGGAAGAAACTTAGGGAATGCTTTAGATATTCTTTATGAAATGGTTAGCAATGCTGATATTTTAACTGTATTAACTTTAAGTGGTGCTATGATTCCCGCAGGTATGGGAGATTTAATTTACACATTAATGGACCATAAATTAATTGATGTTTTAATTACTACAGGAGCAAATATCGTACATGATTTAGTAGATGCATTAACTAATGTAGGACATTATATTGGAAGTGCTACTATAGATGATAATGAATTGTTTAAATTGAGAATTAATAGAATATATGATACTTTACTACCTGAAGAAAATTATAAGATAGTTGAAGAAGTTTTATTAGAGATAATTCATGAAATATTTGAATTTAAAGAAATTAACATTTTACCTTCAGATCTTTTAACTAAAGTTGGTGAAAAATTAAATAACAGAAGTCTTTTAGCTGTGGCTGCTAAAAACAACATTCCTATTTTTGTCCCTGCATTTTCAGATTCTGAATTTGCATTAAACTTAATCAAATATTCTATAAAAGAAGATTATAAGTTCAATTTTGATATTCTTGGAGACGTATTAAAATTTGCAGATATTATAAGAAAATCCAGAGAAGGTGGTACTCTAATAGTTGGAGGGGGTGTTCCTAGAAATTGGGCTCAACAAATCTTTCCCTTACTTGATCAAATTGAAAAAGTTGAGAGGATGGGGTATAATTATTCAGTTAGAATACATACTGCTACTGAATATGATGGGGGTCTTTCAGGGTGTACAATTTCTGAATCAAAAAGTTGGGGAAAATATTCTTTAGAATCAAAATATGTAAGTGTATGGTGTGATGCAACCATAGCATTACCAATTTTAATTACTGGATTATTACAGAGATTGAAAATCATCTAATCTTATCTTCTTTTCTCAGAAGATATTTAGAGAAAATATTCATATAAAGACATTCTTCGGGAGGCATTTCCGTGGTTAATTGTGGATTTTCTGTGAATTCTATATTACTTCCACGTATGATTACTACAGGCGTCTGTTGATCCGCTTCACCCAAAAGAAATTGAGCTGCGCTTGTAAGGTCATCTGCGATAGCTCTCATCGTAATTTCTAATGGACGGTTAAATAAATCTGGATGCCCACGTAAATCTTCAATAGGCTCAAAACCGGCTGTAGCTATTGCTATACCAATAGTTCCTTTTCTGAGAGGCTGAACTCTCGAATCGGCAATGATAACTCCAAGGTTTTTTATTTTGAATTCTTTTCTTAAATCTCTCCAATATTCCCAAACAACCTGATTAAGATTTTCTGGTAATAGAATAACCTTATTTGGACCGGCGTTGGATTGATCGATCCCGGCATTGGCAATTAAAAAATCGTTAACTTTTGCCAAAATAACGTGTGTTAAACCCCCTAATATCATAGAAGATTCTTCTAAAATTAGCTCTACATATCTTTCGTCCATATCATACTTGTTAGCCAAATCTTTAGCCTTATCTGAGATGTTTTTCACATCAGATAAAATTCTAACTCTCCCCTGGGAAGTAGCGATTACCTTTTCTGCGATAACAATGACATCTCCTTCTTTTAACGATTCTCCTTCTCTTTTAATCTGCTCTATTAAAATTCTTAATAATGGTTCATTCTCTTTAATTAGAGGGAGCCTAATTGAAAATAATTTCATGGTGATTAAAAGAATTAAACTTATTTGAAATATTTTTTTACAATTATAGATAACGATTATTTTAAAAAGAAGGAAAAAGAAATTGTAAACGAAAAAACAAAATCGTAAGGAGAGAATTGATATAGATAACGACATTGAATGAAATTTATGCGAAACTTTTTGATTTTTTAGAAATAGGAGATAATTTTCCAACGGTAATAATGGGCGTATTGAATTTAAGCCCAGAATCGTTCTATAAAGGCTCTGTATACAACGATTTAACGCTATTAGAAAAAGCAACTTTAGAAATGATCGATGGAGGGGCGAAAATATTGGATTTAGGTGCCCGCTCTACAGCACCATGGTCAAAAAAAATTACTATAAAAGAAGAACTCGACCGTTTAATGCCTTCAATGGAACTCGTATGTAAAATTATCCCAAATGAGATTGTTATTTCGATCGATACGCAATATCGGGAAGTTGCTCAACAAACATATGACATTGCTATAAAACACAAAAAAAGAATTATTATTAATGATGTGAGTTGCTTAAAAACCGATCCTACGATAATAGATTTTATAGTAGAGCACGACTTACCTATTGTATTAATGGCTTCTAAAGCTGTTCCTGGTGATTTATGTACAGTTGAAGAAATTATAGAGGAATTTAAATCTACTATTAAAATCTTGAAAAAAAAAGGTTATGATACCAAGAAAGTTATTTTAGATCCGGGTATTGGCCATTGGATCGAAAGAAAAACTCATAAATATGATTTAAAAATAATTGGTAATTTAAATAAACTCCGCGTTCTAGAAAAACCGATTTTAGTAGCGTTATCTCGAAAATCTTTTATAGGAACAACTCTAGACATACCTGACCCTGAAAATAGACTAAACGGAACTCTTGCCGCAACTGCTGTTGCAGTATATAATGGGGCTCATATTGTCCGAGCGCATGATATAAATAATCAACTAATGGAATTCACAAAAATGGCAGAAGAAATCAGAAAAAACCAATAAACCTCCCTCCTTTTAGATAAAAGTTAAAGTTATAAAATCAACCCCATTTTTTTAAACCTCGTAAAAGTTAGCCTTATTTTTTCTAAAACAGCGATCTTTAAATATATTTCATGCTTTTAGCCAATAGACTTTATTATTATTCGGTTTCAAGCGACGATTAAATGTGCTAACATTTATAACATTTTAATACCATATATTATATGTAAATTGTTAAATTATCACTTAAGTTCAATTAAGAACAGATGATTTTACCTTTACAATAAATTAATTATAAGAATGAAATTCTTATGCCTGAAAAAGAAAACATTTCTTTATCTAATAACCCCTCTAAAGAAAACTCTTACGCTGCGGATGATATTCAAGTTCTTAAAGGTTTAGAAGGAGTTAGGAAGCGCCCTGCGATGTATATTGGCGATCAAGGAAAGAAAGGGCTCCATCATCTTGTTTTTGAGGTTTTAGATAATTCAGTCGACGAAGCGATTGCCAGATATGCAGACGAAATTAAGGTAACTCTTTTTAAAGATAATTCTGTGTTAGTTTTTGATAACGGACGGGGTATTCCTATTGATAATCATCCCGAATATAATAAACCTGCTTTAGAAGTTATTATGGAACATCTACATTCCGGAGGAAAATTTGATAATAAAAGCTACAAGATATCCGGGGGGTTACACGGTGTTGGCCTTTCAGTCGTTAATGCCTTAGCAGAATGGTTAGATGTAGAAATTTGTAGAGATGGTCTTATCTATAAACAAAAATTTTCACGGGGCGTAAAAGTTACGGAGCCAACAATTACAAAAACCACAGAAACAGCTTCTTACACAAAAATCTCTTTTTATCCGGATGATGAGATATTTAATTTCGATAAAAATGAAGTAATTTATAATGCTTCCACAATTTCTAACAGGATGCGCGAACTCGCTTTTTTAACGCCTCAAGCGCGATTTGAACTCCATAATAAAATTAAAGACGAGAAAGAAGAATTTTTTTACGAAGGTGGAATTAAAGAATTTATTTCTTATTTGAATAAAGATAAGCAACCTCTACATAATGACATTATGTTTATAAGCGATTCGGCTGAAAACGAAAATGGAGCGTTAATTTACGTCGATTTAGCTATGCAGTACAACACCACATACCAAACAAATATTCTTACTTATGCTAATACAATTCATACTGCGGAAGGAGGTGTCCATCTTACGGGTTTTAAATCCGCACTCACTAGGACTTTTAATTCATATATTGAAAATTTTATGGAAAAAAAGTACAAAGAACACGTTCTTAGTGGGACGGATACTAGAGAGGGCTTATCTGCTGTACTTTCTATTAAATTACCAGACCCTCAATTTGAGAGTCAGACGAAAATCAAACTAGGTAATCCCGAAGTTAGACAAATTGTAAGCCAAATAGTTACAGAAAAATTGACTCAATACTTAGAAGAACACCCCCAAATAGCTAAAAAACTCGTGTTGAAAACGATTAACGCGAAAATAGCACGGGAAGCCGCCCAAAAAGCGAGATTGTTAATCCGTAGAAAATCTGTATTGGATAGCGCAAGAATGCCCGGAAAACTAGCTGATTGTTCTTCTAATAATCCAAAAGAATGCGAAATATTTATTGTTGAGGGAGACTCAGCTGGTGGTTCAGCAAAGCAGGGAAGAGATAGGGGTTATCAAGCAATATTACCTCTTAGAGGAAAAATATTGAATGTAGAAAAAGCTCGAATGGACAAAATATTACAAAATAACGAAATTCTGGCGATTATTAAAGCGTTAGGTGTTGGAATTCAGGAATTTAATGAAATTAATGGGTCTGAAAGTGAGAATGGGGTGACTGAAGGGACAGGGGAGAACGGGGGGACCGAGGAACCTGAACACAATATTGACCTAAATAAGTTAAGATACCATAAAACCATCATAATGTGCGATTCTGACATTGATGGAAAACATATAGAAACATTACTGCTCACGTTTTTTTTCAGATACATGCGACCATTAATAGACGGTGGATACCTATATATGGCTATGCCTCCTCTCTACAAAGTATCTTATAAAAAATCAAAGCATTATGTTTTTACAGATAAAGAAAAAGAAGAAGTACTAAAAAGTATTAAATTAAAATACAAGCTAAAAAATGTAGATACGGTAAAAATTCAGAGGTATAAGGGATTAGGGGAGATGAACCCCGAAGAACTTTACGATACGACGATGAATAAGGAGACTCGAACATTAAAGAAAGTAATGTACGAAGATTACATTGAGAATGATTTAATCTTTACGAAACTGATGGGTAAAGAAGTAAAATCACGTAAGAAATTTATTATTGCCAATTTTGACCAAGCAAATGTTTTAGATGTATGATATTTGATGTGTGTAATTTTTCTTTTTATTAAATATTAAATAGATTTGGTATTAAAAATGACTTCAGAGAATATTATAGAGATCGAATTAAAAGAGGAAATGAAAAGTAGTTATATAGATTACGCCATGTCCGTTGTTGTTGGGCGTGCAATTCCCGATGTGAGAGATGGGTTAAAACCAGTACATCGTAGAATAATTTACGCTATGGCCGATAACAATTATTTTTACAATCATGCACATGTGAAATCCGCGAGGATTGTGGGCGAGACTATGGGGAAGTATCATCCTCATGGAGACGCTGCGTTGTATAATACATTAGTTCGTATGGCACAAGATTTTTCGTTAAGATATACGTTAATCGATCCACAAGGGAATTTCGGCTCGATCGATGGAGACCCCCCTGCTGCTATGCGTTATACTGAAGCACGATTAGCACAAATATCTAATGAACTAATCGAAGATCTAGATAATGAAACAGTGGACTTTGTCCCAAATTTTGATGATAGTTTAAAAGAACCTGTTTTTTTACCTGCTAAGCTACCAAATATGCTAATCAACGGAACAAAAGGAATAGCAGTTGGGATGGCTACATCTATGGCTCCTCATAACCTAACGGAAATTTGTCAGGGGATTATTGCAACAGTTGACGATCCTGAAATATCTACTGAGGAACTTATGGAAATTATAAAAGGACCAGACTTTCCAACAGGAGGAAGCATTATTGATACGAATGGTATTTACAATGCTTATACAACTGGAATGGGCAATATAGCTTTAAGAGGAACAGTTGACACCGAAACAAAAGGAAATAAAAATCGATTAATTATTTCTGAAATTCCTTATTTAGTGA
>JAUWZT010000075.1 GCA_030615145.1 Promethearchaeota archaeon
ACTAGCTGAAACAATAATATATTTTATTGTTTTTCAGAATCCAAACATTTAGAAAGAATACTACCAGAAAGGCTGTGCTAATGATAGATAAGTACCACGAGTTTGAGCTGTTGACGCAATCTAAATCAACAAGCTTTATTAAAAATAAAATTCATGTTTTTTTAAAGGAAATATTTTCAAAAAGTTAATTATCTTTTATTAATTACTAAATAATTAATAAACGCATTAAATTATTGAGAATAATATGAACGAAAACGAGAACGAAAAAATTGAACGATCTGAATTTAGAGAACAACCATTAAGGAGGTCAAGGCGTACTAGACCCGTTAGAAAGACACAAGGTCAAATATTACAAGAGGCTTTAGGTTTAAATCCAGAGGACCTTAAAAACATCGAGGCTAAATTATCCATAATTAAATTTTTGGATTATTTTTCGGAAGAGACTTTAGATTTTATATTTAAGGATCGCAATGTCGAGCAATATTTAGCAAAGATATCGGAGAAAGTTGAAAAATTTAGTTTGGGTGGAGAAGAAGACAAACTTCTTAAAAAGGGATTTGAAGATAAGAAAATATTTGAGACCGTTGAGCGCTTAAAGGCTAACGTCGAAGAATTAGCAATAAGTAAAGGAATTACCAAATCAGTTGACAAAAGATTAAGAAGGTTAAGCTTATTAGTTTCCGCACCTTTGCTTGGTATTGCTGTGATTTTTTTAATATTGCCTTATTTTGGAATACCTGTTGATTCATTTATTATGTTTCCATTATTATGTGTCTTTTGCATGGTCCCCCAGTTAGTAAAGAGTACTGTTGTGAAAAAATGGTATAATTTTAAGGAAGAGAATAGACGTGAGATTTACACGAAAAATAGAGACGATTTCTTAGTTTTAAAAAGCTATGTTGGTGAAGTGTTAGCTAATATTCGATCTAATCTTTTAGAAATGGAAGTACCTTTGGAACTAATTAAGTTTTCCCTATATAATCGAGATTATGAAAACTTAAAAATAATAAACCAAAAACAATTAAAGGGGCTCACAGAGTATTACGTTTCATTTGAATACCCAGAAGGTATGGAGCCTTTCCCTATTCCTGAAACTCTTCGACAACAATATGAGAAACCCATATTTCCGGAAAAGCAAAAGGATGAGAAAAATTTCGTTGTTTTAACAGAAATGAAAGGTAAAGAGGGTGTAATTACGAGCTTTACACCAAGCTTAAAGGATAACCTTGCCGATAAAATTAATCAACTGTTAAACGATTCTGAATTTACCGAATCGCCTCTCAAATTCACGGAGATAATCCCTAACTATTCCGCAGACATGGCAATTTATTGTCTTTGTGGAGAGATAACCGATATTAGCGTTATAAATATTTGTAATTGGAAAAATAAGTTTAAGTATTACTTATTTGAAGGAAGACAATGCCAACAATGTGGAGACAAAATTTATGCTATTTCTCTAATGGATGAAGATACTGAAATTCCTGAAGAACTAAAAGAGATTTTTAGTTAATTTTACTTTCTTTTTTTAATTTTTGCGTAATAATCGTATAAAAGCCTATAACCTCGAACTGCTCGCTCTATTTCGTTTTCAAAGGCAGGTATTTTCAACTCAGTTGCCGCTTTAATTACTCGTTTCGCTCCCTCGTGTTCTGCTTGAACTAGAATGGTAATAATCGGTTTATTTGGATATTTTTTAACCAAAGGCGCGTAAATGTTGAAATCGAACTCGATTTCAGTAAAGAACTCTAAAGCTAAAATTAATCCATCAACAGCATCATCTTTTAATAAAGCTTCTGAAGATGTCTTATATATACCACATATTTTAATTCCGACAAATTTTTCTGGAGGCCAATAATCTACAGGATTTCCATAGGCGCAAGTAGACCCACCAACTTTATCTATAATGATTTCTCGAGAAATTTCACTAGGCTTCGCGAGCGCTAAATGTTGTTTTCTCATTTCTTTCACGATTAAATGAATTGCGCCAGAACTAGGTCCTATTATACCTAAATTTATTCCTTTAGGTTCAGGACACCATAAAAAGATTTTAGCAATCTCAAATAGATCGATATAATTTAATACCAATATCCCACCGGCTTTTTGTAATTCTCTCTCTTTTATCTCATCCTTTCCCACGTAATAGAAGAGTATTGGTTTGGTATAGCTGACTTTTCTAACCGCTCCAATTAATTCCTCCGAAATGTCTCTTAGAAATAGGGAAATTACCTTAGTTGTATCGTCATTTAAAAAGTACTCGAGTACATCGGCTTCATTAATGTGAAAACCTTTACCTAAATGTATCACCTTTGAGATGGGTAACCTTTGTGGTGGCGTCCACCACCCTAACGCTCCCGCTAAACCTCCAGATTGAGCAATAAAGCTCATTCCTTCTTTTATGTTTTTATTTTCTCGCATTATATGTTGACGAACTGGGATTATGGATGTCGTAAAGTTATCGTTAAAGTTTATAATGCCAAGCATAGACGGTCCTAAATAAGTGATGTCATATTTTTTACAAACTTTATGTAAATGGATAGTTAAATCGTTAATCTTCGTTCCTGGTTTTAATTCTGTCTGGATTGCTATATATTTGACACCAAGTTCTCCTAAACTTTCTACAATTTCGAGAATGCCTTTTCCTAAAACGATTACAGCCAATTCGGGAATTTCCGGCAATTCTTCAAAAGAATGGTAAGATTTAACACCTAAAATGTCGTTTGCGTTAGGGTTCAGAATATAAAGATTTCCTTGGTAAAAAATTTCCAACAAATTTTTCAATACCGTATAACTAAAAGATAGCGCTTGCCTTGAAACTCCGATAATTAGTACGCTTTTAGGATTGAAAAAAGGTTTTAAATCTCTCAAGGTTTATCCTCCAAGTTTTGATTGTTTAAATAATAATAAATATGAGAGAAATAATCGTTAAAAATTTGATGTTTATTTTTTAATCGTTAGCTTTATTCTTTTAGAGAATACGCTTCTAATACAAATTCAACCGCTCTTTTTCCATCTTCAAAATTTGGTCTTTCTTGTTTGTTCTCAACGATGCAATTAATAAAATGATCAATTAGTTGATATTGAGCTATGTTTTTAGACCTTTTATATTTTATAATTTTCTTAATCAATTCATTTCTTTTTATAGTTCTTGGTCCATAAGAAACCGAGTATTTCTTTCCTAAATCGATTTTGAGGTACCCTTTCGAACCAAAAACCTCGATCATTTCTGAAGGTTCATTACACCAAGAAACGCTGATAAGACCTAACGCGTCGTTTTTAAATCGAAAAAGAACGTTACAATTATCTTCGTCGCTCATTTTTATACAAGAGGTATTGTAATTTATTCCATTAACTTTATCGTATTCACCTATTAAATACCGAAGAATGTCAATACAATGTACGCCAAGGTCTAACAAAACGCCTCCACCCGCTTTTTCAGAATCAAAAAACCACTTTTCTTTAGAGAGCGGTTTCCAGGATTTATAAGGTCCATAGTGACTAAAATAATATCGAACCAAAATGATTTTACCAAGAACCATTTCATCTATTACTTTTTTTATTAACGGAAAAATTGGATTGTATCGCTTTTGAAACGATGTAAAAAAGATAAGCTTCTTATTTTTTAGTTTCGATTCGATTTCATTTAACTCTTTGTGAGAAATAGCAATTGGTTTTTCACATAAAATATGAATATTTTTATCAATTGCTTTCAAAACTGTTAGAGCGTGCAAATAATTGGGCGTACAAATGCTAATAACATCTAATTCCTCATTTTCAATCATTTTTTTCCAGCTATCGACTCCACCGTAGATTTTTGGAATATTAAATCTCTCAGCTGCGTTTCTCGCATGTTCTTCAGTTCTGGAAGCTATCGCTACCAATTTACAATTAGGATTTCTAACATAACCTAATAAATGAATAATCCCAAAGCCGCCCGCTCCAATTAATCCTACTTTTAAAGTCATAATCTTATTAATTAATAATTAAAGGATTAAATAATATCTTTGGATATAAATAATAAGACAAAATAAGATAATTAAAAACGCTAATTAAGTAAAATCACTGACTTATGCAACGACAAACTCGAACATGGGAATTTCTCGCCGCTTTTTATCGTCATAGAGAGGTAACCCTGATTGTTTGAATAATTCAGGGGTTTTATACTTAAGGATAACTACAGTACAACTACACGAGATTTTCATAGATGCTATTCTTAATCTATCTCTGACTATTGGCAGATTTTTCAAGCTAGTTCCGACATCGCATATAATAGAACCTGCTCGTACACGCGCACAAACTCCCGTGGACCGCCCGAATGAATTTCTCATGCCGCTTTGTACGCGGTCAGCTCCCGCGAAAGCTAACATCCTATTTTCTCGAATTTTTTGGAATGGTTTAGGTCTTATTCGAAGACGAAAGTACGATCTTCCTATTTTATTTTGTAATGAACTGTTTATGGTAATACGGATTGCTTCAAGAGCATTTGAAGATATTTGAATCTGTCGACTGACTTTAAGTCCTACAACAAGCTCCCAATCTTCCCAAGGGATATCTTTATTGCCCCCCCAAAACCGGACTATCTTTGACTGCGCACCTCCACGCGCGTATTCTCTTCTATGATTAGCGCTACGCTTGTGTTGGTAAGGCCTTCGACTCCAACTTGAGTAGCAACGCCAAGGTCTACGACTTGCCATTTTATACTTCCTCTTCAATTAAATTTTTTAGAGTTAAATTAACAGATTACAATTAATAAGAAATAAAATTATAAAAGGTTATTATATTCATTCCATGAAGAATAGTTAAAAAATTTTATCAAAAATACATATTTAGCACGAATATTTGAAACTATGCTCGATGATTACACTTCTTTTGTAAAGAAGACTGAAATATTGTGTAAAGGGTTGTATTTAGACGAAAAATTAATTGATCATTATAAAAATCAAGGAATCGAGATATCTTTTGGCCGAAAAGGCGGTGCAGGGCCGTTAGGTGGGAGATATTTTCTTTTTGAAAATGGAACTCTCGTGAACGCCGCACTTTGGAACGATCCTCAAAAATCTAATTTGGTGTTAAGAGAAAACCGAGATAGTTATTTTGAGGTATATGATGTTAGGAATAAAATAGAACACAGTAAATTGAAATTAATTCAAAACCCGCTTTATTACAATTCAGATTATACGACTTCCGATGGAATACCAATGAAAAAAATTGCGTTGGTCCACGGCGTAGATTGTTTATCTAGTACTATATATCAAAAATGCGTTTATTGGGCGTGTGGTGAAGCTTGTAAATTTTGTGGCATCGAGTTAAGCTTAAAGAGCGACGCAACCATAGAGGAGAAAAATGCTCAACAAATGTCCGAAGTTATCGCGGTCGCGAAAAAAGAGGGAAGATGCAATCATATGACTTTAACAAGCGGCACTGACGAGAACATTGATAAAGGTGCTAAGCGATATATTGAGCTTTTAAAAGGGATAAAAAAGAATTACGCTAATCTTCCTTTACATGTTCAAATTGAACCTTTAGAAGATTTATCGTATATAAACGAGTTAAAAGAAGCCGGCGCAGATACTATTGGAATCCATCTTGAGGTACTCGATCAAAATATCAGGGATATAATTACTCCAGGTAAGTCTCATATTTCGTATGAGTCATATGAGAAAAATTGGAGTCACGCACTTGAGATTTTCGGCAAAAATCAGGTTTCATCCTATCTTTTAACTGGCTTTGGAGAAATGCCGGATGATTTTATATTGGACACCGAAAAAATAATTTCGTTAGGTGTAATACCTTATATTACTCCAGTGAGATCTTTCCCTGGGAAAAAAGATTTGCCAATAACCAACCACAATATAATGGTTGACATTTACATAAAAGCAGCAAAATTAATGAAGGAATATGGAGTTAATCCTTTGAAAAACAAAGCGGGATGTGTAAGGTGTGGTGGCTGTTCTGCTATTAATGAAGCTTATAAAATTATATAGCTAAGTTATACTACTAAAATGAGAGAATATGTATAGATTACGTGATGTTACAAAAGAAGATAAAGATTTCTTATTTAATTTAAAAAAAGCAACATTGAAAGAATATATAAAAGAAACTTGGGGTTGGGATGAGATATGGCAAATAAACTATTTTTTAGAAAATTTCCATCCAGAAGATTTAAAAATTATATCAATATCTGGCATTGATATAGGAGTATTATCTGTTATTGAAAAAGAAGTAGAATTATTCTTAGGATATATTGCGATTTTACCTGAATTTCAAAATCAAGGGATTGGTAGTTCATTAATTAGAACAATTTTAGAAAATGGTAAATTAGACAACAAAAATGTTAGATTACAAGTGCTTAAAGCAAATTTAAGAGCTAAAACCCTTTATAAAAAAATGGGGTTTAAAACGACAGCAGAGAATGCTACTCATTACTTCATGGAATACTTCATCAAATAATAAAGACTAATTTTTTTTTAATTGATATAAATTTTATAAAAAAAGTTAATAAATTTAGATCCTTATCAAAAAGTAAGAATGTTTAACTTAATAATTACATAATCTTGTTTTATTATATAAATGAAAGGATAGTATTATGACAGAAATTGATGAGAGTAAGACATTGAAACCGACTAAAAGCGAAAGGCGAGAAAAATTTACTAATTTGTCTGATATCGAAATGAAACCCTTATATACGCCCGAAGACATAAAAGAGTTCAATTACGATATGGACTTAGGAGAACCAGGAAAGTACCCGTTTACTCGTGGTGCTTATCCTAACATGTATCGCGGTCGTTTGTGGACAATGAGGCAATTTGCGGGATTTGGCAGTGCTGAACAAACAAACACACGATATAAATTCTTATTAGAACATGGGACGACCGGTTTGAGCGTAGCGTTTAGTTTACATACCATTTATGGTTATGAAGCTGACGACGATAAAGCTTTGGGCGAGGTAGGAAAGGAAGGCGTGTCGATTGACACTTTAAAAGATATGGAAACTTTGTTTAGTGGAATTGATTTGTCTAAAATATCTACATCCATGACAATTAACGCTCCTGCGTCAATATTATTAGCAATGTACATAGTAACTGCTGAAAAACAAGGCCATTCTCCCGATAAATTAAGAGGAACAATTCAAAACGATATTCTTAAGGAATATATAGCTCAGAAATCTTGGATTTTTCCACCAGAACCGTCAATGCGCTTAATCGTTGATACAATTGAATATTGCGCTAAAAATGTCCCCCAATGGTATACTATCTCGATATCAGGATATCACATACGAGAGGCGGGCTCTACCGCAGTCCAAGAGCTCGCTTTTACTTTAGCCGATGGTTTTGCTTATGTAGAGGCAGCGATGAAAAGAGGTTTAGATGTTGATGATTTTGCTCCTAGACTTTCTTTTTTCTTTAATTCTCATAATAATTTCTTTGAAGAAGTATGTAAATATCGCGCTGCTCGAAGGATATGGGCAAAACGATTGAAAAATAAATATGGTGCAAAAAAAACAGAATCAATGAGGTTGCGCTTTCACACCCAAACTGCGGGAGTATCGTTAAGCGCTCAAGAACCAGAAAATAATATTGCTAGAGTCACGATACAGGGCTTAGCAGCTGTTTTAGGAGGGACTCAATCGCTTCATACAAACTCCTTTGACGAGGCTTTGTGCTTGCCATCTGAAAAAGCAGTAAAAATAGCTTTACGAACGCAACAGATAATTGCCCATGAATCGGGTGTTGCCGATACCGTTGACCCATTAGCGGGCTCGTACTACGTTGAATGGCTAACAAATAAAATGGAGGAGGAAGCTGAAGCTTACTTTGAAAAAATTGAGGAATTGGGTGGGGTAATTCCAGCAATTAAAGCTAATTTCTTTCAAAAAGAGATTGCTAACGCTTCATACAAATATCAACGAGAAATTGAAAGCAAAGATCGAATATTTGTTGGCGTGAACGATATCCAAATAAGAGAACCTTGCGCGACCCCTTTGTTAAAAATAGATGAAAATGTTGCTAAAGAGCAGATTGAAAATTTACATGTTTTAAGAAACCAAAGGAACAACGAAAAAGTTCAGGAAATACTGAAAAAGTTAGAGGAAGCCGCGAGAGGTACTGAGAATTTAATGCCTTATATAATAGATGCAATAAGAGAATACATTTCGATAGGCGAGATAATGGCAGCTCTTAAAGAAGTATTTGGAACCTATGTAGAAGATTCAATATTTTAAATGAGGTAAATAATATGGCAGATCAAAGAAAAATTAAAGTTTTAGTTTGTAAACCGGGTCTTGACGGGCACGATAGGGGAGCTAAAGTTCTCGCTCGAGCTCTACGAGATGCAGGTATGGAGGTTATTTACACTGGGCTCCATCAGACGCCATCGGACATTGTTTCGACAATTATTCAAGAAGATCCGGATGCGGTTATGCTAAGCATGCTATCTGGAGCACATAATGCATTATGTCCAATTATAATGGAAAAATTAAAAGAAAATGGAATTGACGATGTTCTTGTGGGTGTTGGGGGTATTATCCCCGATGAGGACAAACCATTTCTCGAAAAACACGGATTAAAAGGATTTCATGGACCAGGTACAGAGTTAAAAACTATTGTTGAATTCGTTAAAAACAATTTGAAAAGATAACGTACAATGCATTATTCTGATTTAATAGATAAATTGCTAGAAGGAAATACTAGAGCAACAGCACGTCTAATCACTTTAGTAGAAAATGATATTGAAGCCGCAGAAGAAATTGTTAGAGCAATATACAAGAATACGGGGAAAGCGTATATTTTAGGCGTTACAGGGGCGCCAGGAAGTGGAAAATCGACTTTTATCTCAAATTTAACTAAGTTTTTTGTTAAGCAAGGCAAAAAAATTGGAATAATTTGCGTAGATCCGACATCTCCTTTAACAGGAGGCGCTTTGTTAGGGGATAGAATCCGAATGAAAGAAAACTTTTCTCTAGATAATGTTTTTATTAGAAGCATGGCAAATAGAGGGCAACTAGGTGGTTTAGCTAGAGCAACTGAAGATTCAATAAAGATCTTAGACGCTTTCGGATGTGATGTTGTTATTGTTGAAACCGTTGGAGTGGGGCAATCAGAAGTAGACATATTTAAATCAGCTCATACTGTTGTTGTACTCTTAGTTCCCGGTATGGGAGATGATATCCAAGCTATTAAAGCTGGAATCATGGAAATCACAGATATCTTTGTTGTAAACAAGATGGATCTATCTGGGGCTGACAAAAAGGTTGCTGAAATTACTCAGATGTTAGAATTAGACATGACTTATAAGTATCAATCTAATAATATTGATGAAAATTACGCAAAAATAGTGAAATGGACCCCTAAAATCGTAAAAGTTAATTCGAAAACAAGCGAAAATTTTGAAAAAGTAATTGAGCTAATTGAAGAGCACAAAAAATTCTTAGAAGAATCAGGAATTATAGAAAACTATCAAGTAAATCGAATAAAAAGCGAAACGCTTCAAATTCTAAAGCATAAAATCACAAAAAAAGTAGAAGGTTTAATTAGTTCCAACTCTGCTATTGACGAATACATTAGATTAGTTATGGATAAAAGCCTTGATCCTTATTCTATGGCAAATTTAATAATAAAGTTGCTTGGTATTGAGTAGGTATTAAATTCATCTTTGGCATGAGTAAACCATCTCATAGCTTCTTCTTTTTCAGGCCTTTTCATACAAGATAATACCCATTTTTTCAATATTTGATAGAAATAAATTTGAATTTTTTAAGGTTTCATGTATATATATAATCATAATCTTAACAAGCGACTACCATGGAAAATGGTAATAATTTCAATATAATCAATCATGTTTCTATAAATAATTCGATAGTTTTGAAAGATAATTTCTCTTACGGATGTGATATTAACTTCGGGCACAAATCTACCTATATTTGGAAACTCCTTTAGTTTCTGAACAGCATCATATAACTTCTTAACAAAAAGATTTGCATAACTTTTAGAATCTCGAGCTATATAATCACGGATCTCATTTAGATCTTCTAAAGAACGTTCAGTCCATTCTATTCGAACCATTTTTCGATAACTTCTTTCGCTTTTTCATTTGATACTTTTTTACCCTCGTCAGCATCCTTTAGACCGCAGATAATCTTTTCTCTAGCATATAAATGATACATGATATCCTCTAATGTGATATCATCAGGGAGCTCTTTTATCATTTGCATAACATTTTCTTTTTCAGTTGCCATTATAATTTACCTCAATAAAAATATTGAAATATGATAATAAAAATTTTTGTTCCAAATTATTTCTTTCAATAATAAAAAAATATTATTATTTTGAGAAATTCTATAATTTTCCTCTGCTCTTAGCTGATATAATCTGATTTACGCTTTCTTGGTTAATAAAATTGAATGAGGACTTTCAAGTAATACTATTTTAATCTACCGTATACTTTTTGCTGGACTAAGCTGGTTTACTTTTATAGCTAGGGCAGTTGATTATGCCCTAAATTTTGGCCCAATTCTCGAGTGGTTTAATAGCTTTAAAACTTTCACTTATCAAACAAACTGAATGATTGCTATATGGCTTACCTTAGCAATTTTATGGCATAACAAACCAGAAACTCTTGAAAAAATTTCAGGACCTCTCAAAGGCGCTCTTACCCTCTATATCACAATGACCTTTATTTTCTTTGCAGTTTTTTTAGCCCCCCTTTACCAACCCACTGGATTTGCAGCATTTAGCAATCTTGTTTTGCACTATATTACCCCAATCGCATTTATAGTCGATTGGATATTAACAGAAACTAAATTGAGATATAAATGGAGCTACTTACCCTATTGGATCATATATCCATTATGTTATTTAGTGTTTGTTTTTATACATGGCACATTTACCGGTAATTATTTATATTTTTTTCTGGATATCAATGCACTTGGCATTGTAGGATATGCTTTATTCGTCTCAATTTTAATTACAGTAGGTATAGTTTTCGGAGGTCTATATATTGCTATTAACAGAAAAAGAACTAAAAGTTGAAAATTAACTAAATGAATAAATTACTTTTTTCAAATAGGTTGTTTTGATATAATAAATAGTAAAATTATGCTATATAAATCTGATAAGTTGAGTTTATTTCTAAAATTGTTCAATCTATTGCACAAGAGTGCATTCGAATTAAGGAAGCTAAATCACTTACTCTTTTTTGGATCGAACCATTCAGAATAAATCTCTTCAACAACGAGAGTCTTACTACGATTGCATTTTTCACATTCTTCGGCGTCCAACTTTTTAAAAGTAAAGTCTCCCGCTTTAAACTCTCGAGAATACTTAGCTTTGCATTCTCCACACTTTAAGACCGTTGTTTTCTTCTGTATAAAGCGATCTTTTCGACCGAGTATTTCTCCGATGTCAGGGAGGTCTGGAAATTGAGGTTCATCACTCATATTAAAAGCACTAAACGAATTTGATATTTATAATTATAAAACATAAACAACTAATAACTTTTTAGGTTTTTAATTAAAAGTTATGAACATTATTTATGACTCTAGACCAAAAGCAATTTTAATACTCTTTATGTCAAATATAGTTGTATCATACTTTATATATAGTGTATTTGCTAACTTTAATCCTGGTTCAATCTTTTCAAGAAATTTACTTTTTAGATTTCTATCATCCGGAATATAATCTGGATCTGTTTTATGAAAGAGGAAAATAAGTTTAGCATCCGGGCTGTATTTTTTAATCAAATTAAAAATACCTTTAAAGTACATTACCGAAGGAACAAGCCTGTAGTAATCCTGAATATCAACAACATAAAAGAAGAATGAGATTGTGTGAAAATATTTTTCGGGATTCGATAAGTATTCATTACGATATGTTTCCTGCCCACCAAGATCCCAAACCTTGGTTTCCTTCTGAAAAAATAAAATAGTGCTTCTTTCCACACCTTTAGTTGGATTCATACTGGGTGGTTTATTAGGTGTTTCCCTAATTTTACCTGTGAGCACATCTAAAATTGTGGTTTTACCAGCATTTTCCATTCCCATGATTACTAGTTTTATTGGTTGTTCTTCATTTTCCACATGATCCATTAATTATTTCATCTCTTTTTTTAATGTTTAAATTTTTCAAATAACCATTGTATTGAAGTAAATATTTTATTTAAATTGATGTCTTTAAGAGAATATCAGATAACTTCGTCCAAAACTCTTTTATATCCCATTTCCCTTGCTTTTTAAATATAGAAGATAGTGTCAAAAAGACCTGTTTTATTTTCAATGATTGGAAATATGTAATCTTTGCTGCAATTAGTGAAAACATGTAATTCTTTCTACCTCCTCTATAAGAGTCATCGGGAAATGAATCAAAAAACACATACGCCATTATATTAACGTTTTTTATGGGTATTAAAAGCCCCTCGGCATTTAATATGTGATCTTGGCCATACATAGCTATTGATCCATCGTAGAGCTGTGCGTTAACAGTACTGAGTGAAAAGTCTAATTCAATATCATTAGGGAAATAATTTATTACTTTTGGCCCTATTATATCATCCCATTGTACTTCAACTAATATCATTAGATCCTTACGTTCCTCAGGAATAGATTCTTTTTCGATTTCATATGATGAATAAATCTCGTTAATCATCTTGTTACGTTTAATTTTACCAAAAACTATTGCCAAGAAATCCTCTTCATTAACAGGTTTAGTAAGATAATCGTCTACTCCCAGCATTTTTCCCAATCGAACATCTTCAGGAGAATCAAGAGCTGATAAAAAGATGAAAGGTACATGATAATAATCTGGATTTCGTGAAACTGCATCAAAAAAGTCATATCCATTCATTTCTGGCATCATAATATCGCTAATAATGAGATCAGGGCTATTATTTAACTCCGAAAGAACTTTCAGCCCTTCTCTTCCGTGATTTGCTGTAATAACTTGGCATCCGTTGAATTCTAAGGTTATTTTAAGATATTTTAAGATATTTGGATCATCCTCAACTAACAGTATTAAGGGTATCATTTTATCTCCCTCATGAATATATTGATATGTATGCATTTATTAAATTTAAATATAACATTAAATTTTTAACGAGAGGACGAAACTATGCTCTGTGAAGAAATTGTAATGATTTGGGACCCCTATGAACGACTTTTATGGGGAATTGCAATAACAATAGCAGTGATATGTGGAATTTACTTTATACATATCGCTAGAAAAAGAGAAGTCTTTAATGAAAGAATAATTATGTTAGGATTAGCAAGTCTGCCCCTCGGTTTTGCTTTTAGTTTGTTTTTTATTTTTATTAAAGTTCTTCAACTTCCAGGAGACTTTAGTGGCATTACATTCTACGGAGTTTATGAAGATAACCTACTATACGCACTTTTTGGTAAATTAAGTTATATTTCGTTTGGAATAGGAGGCATGTTCTTTGTTTTAGCCTTTGAAATAATTATAAAACGCACGAAATATCTTCTTACAATTACTTTCATTATTATAATTGCCATAGAAGCTTTTCCTCTCGACTTTGAAATAACGAGATTTGTATTTAATTATTTCTTAATACCTGCATTAATGATCTTTGTTCCACTTATATTATATCTTTACAAAAAATGG
>JAUWZT010000120.1 GCA_030615145.1 Promethearchaeota archaeon
TATGACACTCCACATTCATTTTTCAATTAATACCTACTATTTCAGAGTTACTTTAGATGTACCCTATTATTTTTTAGTCTTTAATTGGATGGCGTGGTCATCCTATTCCGCGTACCAAAAAATAAAGAATAAAAATATTCAACCATGGATAAAAGTACGATACAAATTGGTTGCTTTCGTTTCATTTATTCTCAGCTTTAACAACATACCCGAATATTTTCAACCTGTAGGTACTACATGGGGCGATCCTGATAATATAATAAGCCTAGCTGTTTTTGGTACAACTGCTGTAATATCAGTAATTTTTGCGATAGGGTTCAGTATAGCCTGGATGATGCCAAATTGGCTTAAAAAATTTTTTAATAGGAATTATCAACTTTTAGACGAAAAAGAGTATACTGAAGAAGAATTAATGAATTTAATTAGAGAACAATTAGCGAATAGGAATAATTAATTCTCGTAATTTTTATATTTGTAGATTAATCTTTAACAAAGTTTATCGCTATTTGAAGCAATTTATTTTTTATATAAATAAAACCATTAATTTCTTTGCTTCTAGAATCCATTATTATCCATATTAAGTGTTTGAACTTTTTTATACCACAGTTGTGATAAGATTTCATACATTTTTTATCAACGCCGCTCGGATTTGCTCCAGCGGGGTGAGAATGAAAAATTGCTATTAATTCTAAATTGTTATTTTTTAAAATAGTAGTTGAAAGTTTTATCAACATGTCATCGTTATCTAACAAGAATGCTACAGGACTTTTATTGCTAGAGTCAATACATTGAAAATCCTTACTATAATACTTATATTTAAAATCACCATTATTATTAATTTCTTGAATTTCACCGAAAATTAAACCGCACGCTTCATTCGGGGTGGCATTTTCAATACATTGTTCTAATTCGTTAAATAGGATTTTGTCAATAAAAAAAATAATATCGTTTTCAAATCTCATTTTATACTTCATACTCAAATTAAAATAGCGTTAAAGCCGCGTTTAAAGCGGCTAACCGCGATATTTGGGGATTTTCACCCAAACCTATTATTATCACATCGTCTTTCTCAAATAATACCTTAGCTTTTTCAATTTTCGATGTAAAATACTTCAGAGTTTTTTGATTGATTTTCTTTTGTTCTTCGCTGCCATTATTTACAAATTTAGAAGGAAAGACAATATCTTTTCCGTTATACACAAGACAAGTAGCTCCATAACCGTTAACCTTTATTGCCGCGTCTCTTTGCTCGATTCCGTCCTTAATCTTCTTAGTGGCGTTCTTAACTAAACAAAAGTAAGGATTAACATTTTCAGGTTCAATAATAATATCTTTTAAAAAAGTAAGGTCCGCTTTTTCTAATAAAGGAATTTTTTTTTTTACTTTAGCAAAAAATTTATACCCTTTCTCAGTTAACACATGCCCCTTCCTTTTCCTTTCTCCAGCGTCTGGAACTACAATAAACTCACTTACATCTTTTAATTTTTTAACCAAAGATTTAGCTGTTCCAGATCCAATTTGCAATTCATCTTTAAGGCGATATCTTCCAATACCTGCTGGATTTTCTCCAAATATAAATAAAGATAATATTATATGAACATAATCGAAAGTAGGTTTAATAGTTAGACTTTCAAAGAGTGGTTTTAATTCACTTAATTCTTTCATGTTCTTGATATTTAAAGAAATCGTTTGTAAAAAAAATATTACATCAAATAAAATTATAAGTTAAAATTGTATTATTTCCTTTATATAATCGATAATTATTACTTTATCGGGAAGTCGGCGATTTTTTAATGGCTAAAAAAAATAGAGATCAAGATCAAGAAGATATGCATGAATTACTATTATTTAGAGAGCCGACTGCTCAGGAAATAAAAAGATTCGAATCTGTTTCTCTTGAATATATTGATCAAGAAGATAAAATTAATTTATTATGCAAATCAGAACCTTTTGGAGGAAACTATCTTTATTCCTTGGTAATATCAAATAAGAGTGTTGATCCGATTACAGAAATTAAGATTAGAGTGAGGATGCCAAGATTCTTAAAGCTTTGTAGAAGTACACCTCCAACAATAACCATAGAAACAATTAATTTTGAAGAAGATGAAGAAGAAACACAAGTAAAAATAGAATTTGAAATATTAAAAGGAAAGGCTCAAAAACAAATTAATTTATATTTCTGCCCGTTATCCTTAGAAGAAAAGGGTGAGATTAGATCATCCGTTACATTCGTAAATAATGTTGATTTTGTTAGGGCAATTGACACGGATGCTATTACTATTCAATTCGATCCATTTAACATTGAAAGAAAAATATTACCAAGCGCTGAAGTTAAAAAATTCCTACAAAACCCCGGGATAAAAAAAGCGATTAAAAGCATAGGGATTGGTATAGAAAAATTCTTCGACGAAAACTATTATTTCAACCAAATTAATAAAATCATCCAGGACCAAAATTTCCAATTAATTATTAAAGATAACGATAATAAAATTGTTTGGTTCTACGGAACAGAATTAGTATCGGGAAAAGATGTCTTGGTAATAGGACAAATTAACTCGGGTAAAATAGAATGGTTAGCAGCGTCGCAAAACCATTCCTTACTCATCTCCATCTTAACAAAGTTTGTAAACACTTTTAAAGAGGAAATGATAATTTTAAGCCAAATAAATTCTGATGATCAAATTTACCATTTAGAATGTAAATATTGCGGCAATATCTTATCTAGCTTTCCTGGAAAAGGTAAATCGATCGAATGTAATAAATGCAACTACGAACAAGTTATTTGGAACTAGAAAATTTAATTACTCCTTCGTTACTGTATTCTTTCGATGACTTGTTTTAAAAATAATAAAAATTTTTTTATGTTTCATTTGATATAAAATTTCGCTTTTCAGCATTTCACAATTTGATTAAATTTTTATTTTCTTCTAAAATTACAACCAATTGTTTCATTATGTCAGTTTTAAAGACCTTTTTATTCCTTATAGCATTAAGTTTTCACAGATCTGAAAAATCAGTGCAAGATATTTATATTGTACGAAATGATTCGATTAGTATGATTTGAATTTTGTCGTGAAATTTATTTCGTTTTTTTCCTTAGAAAATCAAGTATCAATCAAAATCTTTAAATACATAAAAGAACATTCTTTATTTGATTAAGTAAATTTAATCAAAAAAATTAAATTTAAAAATATTAACTAAAATATAAAAAGTGGAGGAATTATCATGTCTGAATATATTAGTTGGAGTCCTATTCGGCGCCTTATGAAACATAACGGTGCTGTTATTGTCGCAAGAGACGCTGTAAACGAGCTCGTCGATTGGATGGGTGCATCAGCAGAGAAGATAACCAAAAGTGCGTTAACCTTAACCAAACATTCAAAACGTAAGAAAATAACTCGGGACGATATCTTATTAGCTATTAAATACTTCAAATAAATAGCAAATATAGTTTAAAACTTATTTCTTTTTTTTTTCTTTTTATTTATTAAATTAATCAGGAAAACATTTATTTATCTTAAGAAGGGAATATTTTAGATATTGTTTCATAAAATGGCGTTCACTATTGCAGTATTCAAGTTTTTGATTATTTGATAATCCCTCACAGTTGTCTATAAGATTGTGTACATCAGTTATCATTATCATGTAATCATTTTTAACAGATTCACATTCTTGAATTATTAAATCATTAACTAAGTTTGAGTTAAAATCGTTGTCTCCGAGTTGAGTTTTGCTACTATTTATTAAAGGGCTAATTGAGTTTGGTTTAACTGTTTCAATGAAATGTACTACTTCTTTACTATTACTGAAACCTTTTGAAATGAATACTCATCTCGGAGAATTTTCGATTTAAAGAAAGAAATCACAAAACAATATTTAAAAGAGAAGATAGTAGCAATTTATTGTTAAATAAGAAAATATTCCCTTAGAATTATGAACTTCCATCAAATCATCGATCGTTACAAATTTCTCTGTTTTTGCTGATAAATACGATAATAACACAGTTTTTATTGCTTCTCTTGCTTGCTCTGGAGAAAAATCTGGTTTTACATCGTTAATGATACAATCTGTAAAATAAGAGTCCTCAATACCCATAGATATTTCGTAATATTTTGGAAAAGGTCCGTGCTTAATTTCTGGTTCGTACCATTCTCCTTTATTATTATCCATACTTTCGTGATTAGAGAAAATTTTAACTGGCTTTTTCCACTAGTGATTTTCGATAATTGTACCTTTTGTTCCATATATTTCTAAACTATTTGGTGGTGGTGACCATGTGCCCCCAGGCCAATTAAAAAACAAGGTTAAAATGTGGGGCGCCTTCAATAAATCTTTTTCAATTAAATTGTTAAGGTTCCAATATGAACCTATATGCCACACTTCCCATTCAGGTTTTATATCAAACTTTTCGCAAGTAATGCAGTACTGTTCTAATTCGTCAAGATCGTGGATTTGGTTTACTGTCATTTCAGTAAAATGCTCATCGTGATGATTCAATATCGCAGAAAGCATGTCGGGTTTCGCATGAAAGCCTGGAGCTCTTTCTTCTATTGGGTAGCTAGACATACCCGCTTGGATTATAATATCGCATCTTTCTCTAATTCTTTTAACGGTCTCGATCTCTTCTCCTCTGGGCAGGTGAACGTGAGCAATTGCAGCTCCAGCTTCATAGCATTTAACACCATCCTCTATCAATGCATCTGTTGTTTCCGGCCAATTTTTTAAATCAGGATACATCCACGAATTCGCAGTAGTGGCTGTAATAATCATCTTTTCATATTCAATCATTACATTCTTCCAATTTAGCTTTTGATTATAACTTTATACTTAAAAATTCATATATTCAAATATGTATGTAAATGTTTATGACATAACAAAGTATGTATTTACATACAATTAAATTAATAAAAATATGGAGGAATTATAATATGAGTAAAAATAATTTAAACTTTCAAGGTACAATTTCTCGTAATTATGCCAAAAAGCAGATTCTTAAATTTTCTATCGGTTATCTTACGGTCTATGCATCATATATGATTTTTGTGTTTGGGGTTATGTTCTTTCTTGTAGGTATACAATTAGAAATGATCTTATTGTTGATTTTCTATGCTGTACTTATTCCCTACATGTTTGTTTTAATTTTTGTTATATGGTTCGAATTTAAGTATGTCAAAATGTTTTCATTTGAAGTGCTAGAAAATAACCTTATTATTCGTCATGGTGTTTTCAATAGGGTTAAAGCTACGATCCCTTATAGCAGGATACAAAATATTAATATCACAAATGGAGTTTTCGATAGGATGTACAAGACTTTTACTGTTAAGGTTGAAACGGCTGGATTTAGCGCAGCTGCATCTGGTCGTCGTTCAGGTCTTGCAAAACCAGAAGGATTTATTCCCGGATTGAAAGAACCTAATATCATTGAGAATAAAATAAAAGAACATTTAAAGAGACATTCTGCGATACCAAGTGGTTTATAAAACCAGATTTTTAAGCCAGAAGAATTGACATTTGACAACTTTATTAGCGCGAAGGAGAACAGCTAAGAACTTCAATCAAAGAAAGATGTGAAGGTGTTAAATTGACAGTCGCTAACTTAACTGAAAAATTGGCTTTAGGTGATAAGAAAAATAAGATAGAGAAATTGTCTCATGCATTAGGTTATAAATTTGAAGATTTGTTTGAAGATTAACAATTTTTTTCAGATTAGAATATATCAAAAGCTTTTCCCATCCAGTAAATGACTAAATACGAGTTAGGTATCACCTGTGTTAATCCATTTCCACCAGGATTTCCACCTGTCCCAAAAAATTTGCCATGTTCCCAGAGGAAGTGATGAACGCCCATTTCTGAGATTGTTAATGGGAATAGGTATTGAACTTTATCAATATCAACTAACTCCCCCATCCAAGAAAAGAGAGTGCCATACACATTATTTTCAAAGAAATCCAGCCATTTAGCATTTAAAGGACTAATTTCCATAGCAGCAATATCAGAGTTAAGGCTTGTTGCTCTTGTTGAGTTAGGTCTAATTGAGGAATTATAATTTCTTATCCCATTACCCCATCCCGAAGTGTTAAATCTCCATAATTGATCTAAAATATCCCACCGAATTATCTCATCGCTATAATTCGGATCCTCAAATAAAGAAGAATCTTCTATTAAAGTCATAAAAACAAGATGAATAATATTGAAAAAGGCATTCCGATGGTATCTTAAGAAACTATAAAAGCCTTCTTCAAATTTTTTTATGTAATGATACTGTAATAAGGGATTGTCTTCCAGCATTATTAAAGCGAATTCTACATCCATACTAAAAGCTAAAGCGTAAGTATCATAGGCTGTGTTTCCTACTGACCCCATATGTCCGTTATGCATTGACATAATCTTTGCTGCCGCATAATGATAAAGAGAATCGTATTTTTCGGGAAATGCTGTAGCTCCTATGCGTAATAAGGTTAATTGCCACATACTTTCTCCTAATATTGGATTTAGGTCTGAGCCTACAGGTTCCCCCTCTCCACCTAATAATAACCAGTTAGTTTTGCGAAAACCTTCGATCATTTGCGCCGCTAATAAGCCTATTCTTTCTACGCACCATCTACTATCATCATTCGCTTCAGGATCAACAAATTTTAATACACTGGCAAAGCCAAGATAATATCCTGCTAACTCATCGCGGGAAGTATGTAATCTAACTCTCCAATTTTTATAAGGACCCGTTCCATTAAAATGTCGTGGGTGTTCGTCGAATAGCCATTCGTGATATTTTCGATTCTCTGGAGCAGAGACAAACCTTGCTGGCATTCCAGGATAATCTGGACCAATACCCCCGTTGGGAGCAGCAAGCATATTAGTAAATCCAGAAACGCATTTCTTTATCATGCGAGAAGCATTATTTAATTCATCTAAATCATTATTATCTAACGCGTATTTATAACGCAAACATTGTGACGCAAGCGTATATCCTAGATGGAGATTTCCGTTATCGGTTCCGTGCCAATTTTCAACCTCGCTATAAGTATCGTTAGTAAATGTAACATCAATACTAATGTTAGTAGGAACATGCCATTTCTCCAACTGATAATCATATATATCTGCCATTTGATTCAAATAAGTTTGATTTCCTTCAATTTGATTTAAAGGTGTGAAGTAATCTGTTTTTGGAGGGTCAAGATTTAAAGTAAGTGAAGCGAGATCGTTAAGTATGCCAAGACCAAATCCTATAAAGCTAGAAAAGCTAATTACAGGAATTAAAAATAAAAAAGTTATCGCGATATTTTTTTTAAAAAGATTTTTTCTCGTTCTTATTCGCATTTAAACCACATTTTTTAAAATAGTAATAAAAAATATCTCATTTGTTTTGCTATGTATTTATTTTCACTTTTCTAATATTTAAATTTTTAAAAATTGAAGCCACGATGAATCATCTTTTAATTGTTCGTATTTTTCTCTTCTCCCCAAATCGCCTCGAAATTGATGTTTCTCCATTTTTACTACTCTTACTTTCCAGTTTCGCTCGTTCATACCTTTTAAGAGAGCTTTTGGTATTTCTATCTCGCCTCTTTCAGAAGGTTTGAGGTTTTTTAAAACTTCGAAAATTTCCTTAGAAAAAATAAACACGCCACAATTATTTAGATTCGATCCGGACGTTCCCTTTGGCGGCTTCTCAACTATATTTTTGCAGATAATATCGTCACAAAAAACAGCAGCTCCTAAATGAGGGTCTTTAGTGTAATTTGCTACTAAAATAAAATCGTACTTTTCTTTTCGATGAATATCATACACTTTTTTATAAACTTCATAAGGTACTAGAATATCCCCCCATGTTAGGAAAAAATTATTATTAGAAATTGAATCTTTACAGAGTAGTAACGCGCCTCCTGTGCCATTTAACTCTTTTTGCTCGATATATTCAATATTTACCCCCCATTTTTTACCATGTTGAAAATAGTCTATAATTTGTTCTTTTCGATATCCTACTACTATTATAATATCTTGAAATCCAGCATAAATAAGCCCATTTAGAATATACTCTAACATGGGCTTTCCATGAAGAGGTATCATTGTTTTTTGGTATTTTTTAGTATAGGGATACAATCGTTTTCCATAACCAGCACATAACACAATCGCTTTCAGTACATCTCAACTCCTTTACTAGTTTCTATAATAAAAGCTTCCCCGCCAGCATCTTCTATAACATTCTTAAGTAGTTGTACATTATTTGGCATTAAAGCAAACATCGTCCCACCGAACCCAGAACCATTAATCTTTCCACCTAAAGCCCCAGAGCTTAAACTATTAGCGATAATTTTATTAATTTTATTAGTTGAAATCTGTATATTATCTCTTAATTGTTCTTGATGCAAATTTAATAGATATCCTAGTTTTTGATAAAAATCAACCATATTATTAG
Source organism: Promethearchaeota archaeon (assembly GCA_030615145.1). Lineage (GTDB taxonomy): Archaea > Asgardarchaeota > Lokiarchaeia > Sigyniarchaeales > SOKP01 > SOKP01. The sequence goes on from JAUWZT010000120.1 coordinate 8,417, forward strand.
AGTTCTCTCCTTGTTTTAATAAAGAAAGTTGTTTATCGATTAATTCTTTTGCTTTATAAGTAATGTCTCTATTAATAATATTTCCTACAATCTTTTTCTGATGCTCTTTTTTTAAACTAGGTAAATACGGCTGTATATCTTCTAATTTTGTATAAAATTGATTAAATCCAGGCATTATATTAGAAATTTTCTCAAAAGCATCTAATGTTAGATTTTTTGTTCTAACCAAGTCATCTACCGTCTTTTTTTTTTCCATTGAATTTCCTAGAACAAACCCTTTTAGGTTGAGGTCATAAACAATTAAATTAGGTTTTGGGAGTACAGGTTTTAAAGAGATTAAGTTTCCAAAAACCGAGCTAAAGTGATCCATCATACCCCCTCCTTCTTTAAATTCCTTTACTTCCGTATTATAGCCCTCTACTGCTAAATGAAAGAGATCTAATTTTGTATCACTTATTAGATTTAAAAAATATAACCAAGCAATCACTAAAGCTGAAGAGCTGGCAACGCCTGCGTTAATTGGGATATCCCCCGTAATTTTAATCCTATATCCTTTTTCAAACCTACTTCTTTTCCTGAGAAATTGATTGTAACCACTTATTAAATAATCTCGATTTGATTCGTAATTGAGCTCTTTATTATTTAGCGATATCTCTACGAAGGAATTTAAATCAGGCATATTTATTAAAAATTTTGGCTCAGAAATTCTTTCTGCTTCTAAATAAATATACTTTGATATTGCCATAGAGATTATGGGATAATCCAAATAATCTTGATGTTCGCCAAAGAGACATATTCTTCCGGGAGATTTAATTCGAATCATTTTATTAAGAAATTACTAACTAAATTCAATTTTTTTAGTTTTGGGTATTATATTATATTACTAGGATATTACTTTTTTTTTTCTTTTTTGGATATTAAATTTTATTGATGTTTTAATGATTATTTTTCTTTAAGTTATTATAACGACCTAGATAAAAAATAACGAGTTTAATTTATGATACACGATTTTTTAATAATCAAAGACGGTTTACCATTATTATTCAAGAACTTTTCCAGTAGTAAAAACATTTTTTCGCAAACTGATTCATTACTATTGGTATCGGGATTCTTTTCAGCGTTAAACTCATTTTCTGACTCGTTTGAGGATTTAGGAACGATAAGTGAATTAAAATTATCTAATAACGATTTAAAATTATCTTTTTTAAAAGATTCAAGCATCCCAAATTTACTATATATCGCTACTTATGACGAAAAATCTAAAGCCATAAATGTACTAAGAATCTTAAGAAAAGTGTCTCGTACATTTTTACAAAAGTTCAACATTAATGAAATATTAAATTGGAGAGGAAGAACAAATGCATTTGAGTCATTTGAATGCGTATTAGAACGCTTTGAACAAGAAGAATTAGAAGATAGTGAAACTGGGTTCAAGGAAAGAATCGTTGAATTATTTAAAAGTGTCGAAGAAAAACTTAATGAAGAATCCAATTTATTGGCATTAAAAGGTAAATTAGAGCCTTCGCCGGACTTACCGCATTATTGCAATCAAATTCCCCGTTTTACTATTACTAAAAAAATTAATCCAAAATATTTTTTAACTGGCGAAACTTCATGCAAAGTTTTTTATCAAATTAATGGAAAGAAATCAATTGAACAAATTGCGAAAAGTTTGGATTTAGAATATTCACAAGTATATAATATTAGTAAAAATCTTATAAAATTGGGCTTTATTAGCTTATCTTAATACTCGTATTTAAAAATTTCAAAAATCCACGCTCGTCCACCCTCTTTTTCAATAACTCGAGCGACTTCCTCTTACTGTAATAATAACAAAATAAAAGATTTATTTTTGAACTCTTTTCTGGTGTTGCTTTTTTCTTTTTTTTTCTTTATCTTCGATTTCTTCTTCGAGTTGTTTTAATCCAGGATCATCCTTCCCTTCAAATTTGAATGTTCCAACAATTTTACTTAAAATTCTCTCTCCTGATTTGCTTATTTTTTCGAATGTAATTATAACTGGTTTATTTTGGTTTAGAGCCATATTGATAAAATTTATGAACCCGCTATGCTTACTTGGGGCAATATTGAATTTAATGGATACTTCTTTGTCTTTTTTTGTAGTAGTTTTAAGAACTAATTTTAATTTCAATTATTATTGTCACGTAATTTTCTTTATTGTATGTATTATTGTATAATTGTTTTAAATTCTTTAAAATTATTAAATTAAAAAAATTTAGTATTTATTGAAATTAAGTATTATATATAAATAAAAAGAATTTCAAGAGGTCATAATGTCTACTAATCTTTTTCCTTACAAATATTTAAAGGGACAGTGGTATCAAGCAGACGAGATTAATAACACCGATGTTGTTGTTATCGTAGATACTTCACAAGAAACGATTTGGTTTCACGCGGGGAATAAAAGTACG
>JAUWZT010000188.1 GCA_030615145.1 Promethearchaeota archaeon
GCGAATCTGATTGAAAAGAAGGTGATTCTGATACCAAGCGATTTCACTCAAGATGTTGTTAAAATAATTAAGAATATACCCCGCGGGAAGGTCCTAACTTATGGAAGAATCGCTAAATTAGCTGGTAACCCGCAAGCTGCAAGACAAGTCTCGTGGTTATTACACTCATCAACAAAAAAATACAATTTGCCATGGCATCGAGTCATAAATTCACTAGGAAAAATATCCATGAAATCTTTTGATGATCGAGAACTTCAAAAACATTTGTTAGAAAAAGAAGGTGTTGTGTTTAGAGATAACTACAAAATTGATCTTAAAGAATATCTCTGGGAAATTGAATCAATTAAACATTTATAATAAAAAAAAAGAAATTAAAGAATCTCTATATACCCTTCATCTCCATTAACTTTTACAATGGTATTGTTTTTTATTTTTTCTAATTCCGAGAAGTCTATTTGATCAATAATAGGAAATTTTAAATCAAAAAAAATCTCAGCAGCTACAGCACCAGAACTCATTAATGGGTCCCCTTCTTCACATACTATGGCTTTAGGTCCCATTTTACGTACAATTGTTTCAAGCAAGACAAATCCTAATGTTGTTGTTCCTATGGGATAAGGAAAAATTAAAATTTTATCTTTCACATCCTTTTTATAAAGTTCATGTGTTCTATCTGCGATTTTACATTTTTTACTATTTTGAACAAGTGCAAATATAAAAGCTGCAGAAATACTAAAAGGTTGTCTAGTAACTATTGCTTCTCCTTCAACAATACCTTTACTTAAGCTTCGACCTTTTAAGATTTTAGTCAGTTTTAATCCCCTCCGTTGCGATTTTAATACATTCATCTAAATTTCTATAGGAAGCATGACTATAGAAACAAGCTTTCGCAGAATTTGTTGTAAGTGGTCTTGGTAAGGGGGTTAAAGTAGGACATAAAGATGTTATTTTTGCCCCCGAAGAAATTAAAATATCGTTAAATTCAGAATTTTTAATCGATTCTTTCACTTTATTATTTGTACATATCCATAAGTTAATATTTTGAAGAGTTTTTTTTCCTTTAAGCTTCTTTAGAACATTAATTACCTCTTCTTCACTTAATTGAGGACAACCAATGCTAATATTTTGAGGTGTTTGAGCCCATTCTGTACTGTATTTTTCTCTAACTTCTTCTAGATCCTTCATATCAATTTCAACTATCTCTTCGGGTTTATCATACTGAAAAGCCTCATTAAGATCCTTAGCTTCAGGTGTTACATTTGGAACATGAATCAAAGCTACTGCTCCTGTAGATGCTGAAGCAGCACCAAGATTCTTTAAATTATCAGTTGAGATATCACTTAATCCATCAATAACGGGTATTTTATTTCCCGCAATTTCTCCAATCCTTAAACCTATTGAAGTCAAATTAAATACATTGGTAAGATTTATATCAGCTGATAATTTAAATAATATTTGACCTTTTCTGTTTTCCGTTATATGTAATCCATGGTATGCAGTTTTTCCTGTAACCGCACAAGCTAAATCTACTAGACCCCCTTCTCGATTTGAGCGAGCGCCTAAAACTGAATTTAAATATATAACTGCTGATGATTCAGACCATGCACAATGGTCACCTGACTTTGGTTTATTATCTAAAAAATAAGGAGTACATGTAAATCCGTATACACCGATTTGTTCTAAATCCTTCATCAGTTGATCATGTAATATAAACATCGGATAGACGACTTTAAACTCGTCTGCATAATCCATATCTATAATAGGATCCGCAGTTGTTCTTACTTTTACTTTTAAATTATCTTCTGCCATTTGATGTAAAACTTTAGCAGAAGCATTAACAAAATTTAAACCAAAATTTAGGACAGTATGAGCTGAACTTATTTCAATAAGTTTTTCCGCACCAAAAGTGTCTCCTAATTTTACGATCAATTTCAATAATTTTGAAAGCAACTCTCCCTTTTCTCCATCGAGGATACGCTCTTCTTCTTTTGTTAAATAAATTTTCGTTCACCTTAAAGAATAAGTTTTATTTAATGATTAGTAAGTAGTCCTTGTTAAAAAATATTAATTTCTGGTTTTTAAAAAAAATTAGACAATTAATTCATATTATCTCATTCATTCTTTAAATTAAAAAAGAACAGGTTTGAAACAAATGGCTAATGACATTGGTTCGTATAAATTTGAGACCAAACTTTTTTTTCCAGAAGATATTTTTTATAAAATAATTGAAGTAAGACTCAGCAATGTAAACGAAATTCTTGAAGAGGAATATAAAAATCGCGGTAAAAGAAAGTATCCTTGGAACAAAAATCTCGTCATGATTGCTGCTGATCATCCCGCAAGGGGTGTTACTAAGATTGGCCCGAATCATATAGCAATGGGTGATCGTCACGAATATTTGGGACGAATACTTCGCGTTCTTACCCTTGATCACATAGATGGTATCATGACAACTCCTGATATAATGGACGATTTGTTTATATTGAACTATCTTTTCAAACAATTAGGAGGGAAGAGCTTCCTCGATAACAAAATACTTATAGGAAGTACGAATCGAGGAGGTCTTTTAGGCTCGCCTTACGAGATGTACGATCCTGTGACTGCTTATACTATTGATGATATTAGGAAATTAAAATTGGACGGCGCAAAAATGATGGTTAGGTTAGATTTCGAGACGAAAATGGCGAAATATAGCCAAAGGACTTTGGCGTTATGTTCAAAAATGATTAGACGGTGTAACGAATCCACTATACCCTCGTTTATAGAAGCGCTCCCGGTGACACGTGATCAAGACAGTAATTATAAGGTTAACAAGAATGCAGAAGCAATAATTAAAACGATTGGAATTGCAGCCGCATTAGGAGGGGGTTCGGTAAACACTTGGTTAAAAGTGCCATATGTTGATAAGTTTGAATCTATTGCTAAAAGTGCAACCAACCCTATTTTAATTCTAGGTGGTGAAAGTACCGGCAACCCCATCGACCTTTTTAAAATCCTTGAAATGGGATTAGCTGCTGGGAAAAACGTAAAAGGGTGTTTAGCTGGAAGAAATTTATTGTATCCTGGCGATGACGATCCCAGAGCAGTTGCTTTAGCAATCTCAGGCATAATACACGATAAAAACAATATTGATAAAGCCATTAAAATCTTAAACAACAATCGAGGAAAGCAAATGGATGATTTAACTTCCAAATTCAATCCTTAAAGTTATTAAAAATTAAAATATTATTAAAATTATGAGATTTCTTTCTTTTCATTGCGATTTCTTTAGATTTAAGGCGACAAAGAGAAGCCGTTCAAAAATATTTGAAGAATTGACAGAAGAAAATAGAGAAAATGGATTTAAAAACGTAATTGCCTTATACATAAGCGTAGAAAAGCGAGATGAGGAAAGTACAGAGTTCATTCCTAAAGCTATAAAAGAAATCGAAAAAATTGCCACTCAACTCAAAGTGTCGAACTTAATTGTACTTTCTTTCGCCCATCTATTTGGCGAATTAAGTAATCCTGAATTTGGCTTGAAAGCATTAAAGAACCTTGAGAAAAAATTAGTTGAAAATGGATTCAATGTGCTTAGACCTCCTTTTGGGTGGTTCAATGAGCTTGAACTCAAGGCAAAAGGGCACCCCCTCTCAAGAATCTCAAGAAAAATCGAATAAAAAACGATCAAAATTTTTATCAATCATAAGTTTAAGAGTACAACGATTTATAAAAAATTAAAAAAAATTATTAAAACAAGAGACCTTTTAAGAAATTATGAGAAAAGAAGATTTAATGATACCCTCTGGGTCGGTTTTTTCAAGGGATTCCGATATTATTGCTAATAATTCTCAAAAACTTAAAGCTCAAGCTTTCAAAACTGGGACTACTACAGTCGGTTTAGTTGTAAAAGACGCGGTAATCCTAGGAACGGATAAAAGAGCGTCAATGGGTTATTTTGTTGCTAGTAAAACTGCAGAGAAATTGCATATGATTCAAGAACACTTGTATATGACTATTGCTGGAGGCGTAGCAGATGCACAATATCTCATAGATGTTTTGCGGGCTGAAACTTCGTTGTATCAATTAAAAAGAGAAAAATTAATTAAAGTTAAAAGCGCTGGGAAATTGTTGTCCAACATTTTGTACCAGAATAAGATGTATCCTTTTCAAGTTGGACTCATACTTGGGGGAGTAACCGAAGAAGAGGGTCCTACTCTTTTGAATATTGGTGCTTATGGGTCAATTTTGCCCGAGAAGTTTTGCGCAGTGGGGAGCGGTCAAAATTTTTCGTACGGCGTTCTCGAGGCTAAATATAAAGAAAATTTAACAATTAAAGAAGGAAAACAAATTTTAATTAAAGCAATCTCCTCGAGTATCATAAGAGATATGGCGAGTGGCAATGGAATTGATATTGCCATCATCAAAAAAGAAGGAGAAGCAAAAAGAGACTTCATTTCCATAAAAGGATAAGCAATAAACCTGTATTGTCTTTTCTACCTCTTATCTTTTCACCTCTAAATATTTAAACATTACACAAGGATAAAGTTTAAATAGCCCCTTTTTTTTAGAAACCTTTAATAATAATACCATATCTTTAAAAATAAAAATTATATTATTTTAGTTAGAAGAATTAACACCTTAAACAACTTAGGATAAACAAATACACTTTATCAAAAATTAAAGCAAATTAGATCGTGGAGTAGTGGAGCCGTGCCATACAGTATATTAGTCGATTTATCTCACAAAGAAAAGATCGAGGAATTTCCCGATTTTTCTTTAAGCGAAGACGAATTAGAAGTCGATTATATTGACAAAAATGAAGGACCTATAGATTTTGAAACACTTGAAGATTACGATATTCTATTTATCGGAAATATTCAGCATACTAAAGAAGGAAAGGCAGATAAATTTACTAAGGACGAACTACTAGCAATTAAGCGGTATGTTGGGGATGGTGGGAGCCTTTTTTTAACTAGTGGAGCTGGAGGCGATAAAGACATTCCTATGAAGCTAGGCTCTATTCGCGTGTTGTATAAAATGACGGGTGTGCGACGATTTTGGAACGGAGTAATTCAAGAATCACACTCACATTTTTTAGTCAACAAACAAAATGTACTAATAAATCTCTTATTTAACCATCCGATAACTGTAGGAATTACTGAAGTAGTCCTACCAAACTGTACTTTTTTTACACTAACGGAAGAGGATGTTGAGGACCTAATCGTTACTTCCGAAAAAGCAGAATTTAAATATACAATTGACGATGATATAGAAGCAGTTGGGTTAGTGCCTATTTGTGTTGTATCTGAGTTTTTTAACGGGAGATGTGTAACTATAGGGTCATCAGATTGGCTTATTGAAGATGATTTTGGATTAGATGCTGGTGATAATATTAAATTTCTTTCAAACATCATCAAATGGTTATCATTTGAAACCTAATTCTTTAACTCTATCCTCGTTCATTTCTTATTCTTACATTTAAAAATAAATTTAGCGAAAATCATATTAAAAAATGTTTCTAATAATTAATTATGGTTTTTAGAATTCTTCGACCAGACTCAACTTCGGTGTGGAAAAACGAAAAACTGCTCAAAAGATTTCCTAGGTATCGAGGGATCATTGACAATAAGGAAGTTGCAAGATATATTATCGCAAAAAGTATAAAATGTGAATACGATACAAAAGATACTATAGAACATTTAGAGAATTTGGTAAAGAAAAAATCTGTAGAATTTAATGAGTTGTTAAAAAATCCAACTGAAGATCTTAAAAATCGTAGCATAGTCTCTAAAAGTTATATTACTCTAGCTGAAGAATTAGCAAATAAATATCTTGAGAGCTGCATTTTTTGTGAAAGGCAATGTAAGGTTAACCGTATAGATGGTGAAAAAGGATTTTGTCTGATATCGAAAGATTCATTTGTTTCCTCTGCGTTTTTACATATGGGCGAAGAAGCTCCGCTGATACCAAGCGGTACTATCTTTTTCCAAGGTTGTAATTTTGGTTGCGTCTTTTGTCAAAATTACGACATTTCTCAAGCTTGGAAAGGTCGAAGAAATATTGAAGATATAGCTCAAAAAGTCGATGTTTTACAATTAGCTGCTCTTGCAGACAAATTAGTTGGGAAAGGTGCTATAAATATCAATTATGTAGGAGGTGATCCTATCCCAAACCTCCATACTATTGTAGGTAGTTTTCAACATCAAACATCAAACATTACGCAACTCTGGAATTCAAACTTTTTTCTTACTAACGAATCGTTGTCTCTCATCATAGATTTTATAGATTTTTGGTTACCTGATTTTAAGTACGGCAACAACGAATGTGGAGAAAAATACTCTGGAATAAAAGGTTATTACGATGTAATAACTCGTAATCTTAAAAGAATTCACGATTTTGGAAGCGGGGAAATAATAATTCGACACTTAGTTATGCCTAATCATGTGGAATGCTGTTCTAAGCCAATATTAGATTATGTAGCAAAAGAGATTCCGAAATGTGTTGTAAACATAATGGGTCAATATCACCCCGAATATTTATCTCATAAATATAAAGAAATAAACAGAAGAACTTCAATAGAAGAAATGCACGATGTTAAGAATTATGCTGACCAATTAGGAATTTTGTATGAGCCCGTATCTTAAATTTAGAAAAAGTAATAAGTAATGAAAAATTTTAAAATCTAACTGGTTATAACTTAACTAATATTATTTAATGGTTTTAAGAATGAATTTAGAAGATGTGAAAGGTGTTGGCAAAAAACAGGAAGTTCTAATAGAAGCTGGGATTGATACAGTTGAGAAATTAGCAAATGCGAATGTGGATGAGTTAACACAACTTAAAGGTATTGGAAAAGCCACTGCTGAAAAATTCGTAAGTAACGCAAAAGATTTGTTAGGTGACTCAAATAAGGCTACCTCAGATGGTAGTACAGTAGAAAAAGATAAAGTTTCCGCAGAAGTGGAAGCAGATGCAGATGCAGAGGAAGAAAAAAGAATTCAAGAAGAAGCTAAGAAATTAGAAGAAAAGAAGGTAAAATTACAAGGAAAAAAAGTTGAAGAAGGTGATTTTGTACTCTTAAAAATGACGGCAAG